>JAISES010000075.1 GCA_031263965.1 Prevotella sp.
CCAAGCCCCAAATCTTCGGCCTGCAACTGCATCATGATGGACGCAATGGAAGAATCCTCAATCCAGACACCACTCGTAAAAGGGTCGGCCATCACTACTATTGCCAGTGCGCAGCCTGCAATAGGCTTACTCCCCATTTTTTTACAATGCGACAATTTCTCAAGCATCTCTTTATCTTCTACTAAAAGGAATTGCCATGCATTTGAACTTTTAGATGTAGGGGACATCAATGCTGCCTTCAGAATCTGTTCTACCTGTTCTGAAGTTAAAGTTTCTTCCGTGAATTTACGGGTACTTCTCCTATTAATTATTAATTGTTGAAAATCAGTCATTATTTTCTATTCGCCTTGTCAAGTTTTCAATTTCTTCTTCCAGTTCCTCAAAACTTTTCACCCCCTCCGTACTCCTTTTTCTCAGCAATATATTTAGTGTTTGCATAATAAGCTTTATATCCAATGCCAACGAATATCCATTAATATAAAGAAGGTCGTATTTAAGCTTATCTCTTGTAGAAGTATTGTATTTTCCCTGTACCTGAGCCAAACCCGTCAAACCGGCTTTTACTCTATGTCGCAAGTTATATTCAGGTATTTCTTCTATGAATTGTTCTACAAAAAAGGGACGTTCCGGCCGGGGGCCGACAATACTCATTTCTCCGATAAGGATATTATATATCTGTGGAATTTCATCCAGACGCGTAGCTCTGAGAAAACGTCCGAATTTCGTTATCCGTTTATCTGTTTCCTGTGCCAGAACCGGACCGGATAAAGCCTCTGCATTTTCGATCATCGTTCGGAACTTATACATTTTGAATACTTTATTGTTGCGCGTCACTCTTTCCTGTACATAAAAAGCTGTACCTCCACGAATCTTCAGCGCAAGATACACGAATACAAACGGAATAAAAAACACAAAAAGAGCTATCCCCCCCAACAATAAGTCAATAAAGCGTTTCAGGGCAAGATTACTCTGTGCCAGGTTTAGTGTTCTTACATCTAATACAGGAGAATCATCGATCTGATAAAAGTTTGAATTGAATTGTAAAATTTCAGAATTTTTGGGCTGATAAAATACAGTTCTATTATTTTCTATACTGTAAAATATGATTTGCTGTTTCATTTCTTCTTCTATATCCTCTGTCAGAAAAGTCACTTCACATTCGTTGATAAAATCATATAAACAGGGATGATCAGGCGTACAAACATGTTTTATGTTCGCCCACATACCATTAGATTCCAGCAACTTGAAGGCCAGAGCCTGAGATTTCTCGTGTCCGATAACTAAAACAGACCTACCCTTGTGCAAACGAAAGTACATGCTGCTGGCAAACAGATGCCAAAAAGAAATAAAAATAACTTGCAACACTGCCGCTGTCAGCAATATACTTCGAGGATAAGCAAACTCCCTGGATAAAAAGCTAATAGCCATTGTTATAAATAACAAAGACAATATGGTAAGCACTACGGTATAGCCGATTCCGAAAAGAGTGAAATCTTTGGGCTTATCGAGTTCGAAAATTTGGCTAATAATAAAATAACCTATTAGCATATACGGCAAAACTGCCCTGAAAGCATAATAGTTCAGCTTAAAATTATCCAAATCATCTTTGAATATATAGAAAGCTACTATATTGGCAGCATATACGAAGATTAAATCCAATAGTGGAACAATAATCCTAAACCCCCTGTATCCAAATATCCTTTTGAGGATAAGGCCCATATAATTAACGCTTTATTTTTTCTTTGTCTTCCCTTTAGCTTTTGAAGGCGCTTTTTCATCCGTAGTGTTTACAATTTTCATCACAGAATCAAAATCAAGGCTGGCGGGATCCGTTCCCTTAGGAATCTTATAGTTATTTTTCTTATATGTTATATAAGGCCCATAACGTCCGTTTAAGAGTTGGAGATCTGCATCTTCAGTGAAGATTTTAATCACCTTTTCCGCATCTTTTTTCCGTTTGTCTTCAATTAATGGTACAGCATCTTCAATATTAACACTGTAAGGATCATACCCTTTGGGCAAAGATATAAATTTTCCATCATGTTTTATATAAGGGCCAAAACGTCCGGCGCCTACACCTACATCTTTTCCTTCAAATTCGCCGATAGTACGGGGAAGATCGAATAGCCTCAAAGCTTCTTCCAGCGTTATTGTGGCTATGGATTGGCTCTTTTGGAGACCTGCAAACTGAGGTTTTTCATCTTCCTCCTGCACTCCGATCTGTACCATTGGCCCGAATCGACCGATCTTTACAGATACCTGGCGTCCGGATTTAGGATCGACACCAAGGATACGCTCTCCCACCTTATGGTCGGTTTGCATATTCGTGGCAGATTCTACTGTCGGATGAAATGCTTTGTAAAATTTATCTATCAGTTTTGTCCAGTTTTCTTCTCCGTCGGCAACCTGGTCAAACTCCCGTTCAACATTCGCTGTAAAGTTATAGTCCACGATATCAGGAAAGAATTCTGTCAGGAAATCGTTTACAACCATTCCGGTGTCTGTCGGCAACAATTTCCCTTTATCTGCCCCTGTTATTTCTGTCTTTTGATTATCCGATATTTTATCTTTTTTCAGAGTCAGGATATTATATTGGCGTTCCGTACCTTCTATATTCGACTTTTCCACATATTCCCGATTCTGGATAGTAGATATTGTCGGCGCATAGGTAGACGGGCGTCCGATACCCAGTTCTTCCAGCTTACGAACCAATGATGCTTCGCTATAACGGCTCGGACGTTGAGTAAAGCGTTCTGTTGCAACAGCCTCTTTCATGTCTACAATATCTTGCACCTTCACCTGAGGTAGAAGAGTTGTTTCATTATCTATATTTTCGTCATCGGAACCTTCCAGATAAACATGCAAAAAGCCGTCAAACTTAATCACTTCACCTACAGCAACAAACTTCAAATCTTTACTGTTGGATATATCGACTGTCACAGTTGTCTTTTCGAGTTCCGCATCAGCCATCTGCGAAGCAATCGTTCTTTTCCAGATCAGATCGTATAGCTTTTTCTCCTGTGCCGTTCCCTGTACTGCATGTTCCGACATATACGTAGGGCGAATAGCCTCATGCGCCTCCTGAGCGCCTTTACTTTTTGTAGAGAATTGACGGACTTTAGAATATTTCTTTCCGTATGCAGATTCTACTTCTGCTTTTGCTGTATTTATAGCCAGACTCGACAAGTTTACAGAGTCGGTACGCATATATGTGATTTTCCCTGATTCATAGAGTTTTTGGGCAACCATCATGGTAAGCGATACCGGAAATCCGAGTTTGCGGGAGGCTTCCTGTTGGAGAGTAGACGTAGTAAAGGGAGCAGCAGGCGATTTTTTCACCGGCTTAGTCTCTACATCCCCGACTTTGAATACTGCATCTTTCAATTTTTCTAACAGACCGAGAGCCTCTTTTTTTGTCTTTAAACGTTTACTGAGTTCAGTTTTAATCTCAGAAACGACCCCATTGTCATCTTTCGTAAATATAGCTGTTACCCTATAAGAAGCTTCCGTTTTGAAGGCCTGTATCTCACGTTCGCGTTCCACGGTCAGCCTTACGGCTACAGATTGCACACGTCCGGCCGATAATGCAGGTTTTACCTTACGCCATAATACAGGAGACAGTTCGAAGCCAACTATGCGGTCGAGCACACGGCGGGCCTGTTGGGCATCTACCAGATTTTCATCTATATTCCGGGGATTTTCTATAGCATGAAGAATCGCATCTTTGGTTATCTCATGGAAAGCGATTCTTCTTGTTTTCTTTTTATCAAGCTTCAATGTTTCATATAAATGCCAGGATATGGCTTCCCCTTCACGATCTTCATCGGAAGCCAACCAGACCATATCAACTCCCTTTGCCGCTTTTTTCAGTTCATCCACCACCTTCTTTTTATCGGATGGAACTTCATATACAGGAGTATACCCGTTTTCCAAATCAATACCCAGATCTTTTTTCTTCAAGTCCCTGATATGTCCGTAACTGGACATAACCTTGTATTCTTTACCTAAAAATTTCTCTATTGTCTTGGCCTTTGCCGGAGATTCAACTATTACTAAATTTTTCTGCATATTAAGGCTTATTCGCTATCGTACCGAAATTATCCGGCTAATTAGTTCTTTTATTGACCGCAAAAGTAATGATTTTGTTTTAAAAAGCAGTTAAAAAAGAATTTAGAGTTCTGTTTTCAAATTAATTTGTGTTTAATTGCGCAAATGTACGAAATAATCGGTAATAATAACACCCGATAACTCTAAATAGCAAAATGGAAACATATTTTTTTGAGATGATTATATTATTTTTGTACTAAAAATAAATAAGTTTATGAAAATCCCGTTTTTAATATTCTTTCTTGGCATCTCTACATGTTTTTATGCACAATCGTATTCCCTGAAAGGGACAATAACGAATGAGAGCAATCAACAAGTGGAAGCCGTGACTTGTATATTACGGAATATAGGGGATAGCCTACCTGCAAATATAGATCAGTACAATACAATGAATATTAAAGCTAACTCGCCGGTTTTCAGACTTTCGTTCACATACCGTTTCGGTAATTACAAAAAACAAAAAGTGGAAGAAATCGATACATCAAGATACGGCAGATAAACTCTATTCTTCAATACAAACACCAGAAAATACTTCAGGGGAGTGATCTTCGGAGGTTTTTTAATTAACTTTGCACCAAAACATACAATGAATATTATATAGAATAAATGTATATGGCTGTCATTTATAGCAAATTAACCACGGAGTTTCACCGGGTAAAAAAATCACGGAGTACACAGTGTAACTCCGTGAAAATAAACTCTGTGTGACTCCGTGGTTAAAAATATATACTATGAATACCTGTAAACCAATATGATAATACTCTATTAAATATAAACTCTGATAAGAATGCATAAATCCGGATTTGTAAATATAGTAGGCAATCCCAATGTAGGTAAATCCACATTGATGAATCTTTTAGTAGGTGAAAAAGTATCGATCATCACATCGAAGGCACAGACTACCCGCCATCGTATTTTAGGGATTGTAAACACCGAAGATTATCAGATTGTATATTCCGATACTCCGGGAGTTCTTCGCCCGAACTACAAATTGCAGGAATCGATGCTCAACTTTTCGGAGTCGGCCCTGAACGATGCCGATGTTCTTCTTTATATGACAGATGTTGTAGAAAAGACAGATAAGAATGAAGA
>JAISES010000112.1 GCA_031263965.1 Prevotella sp.
ACAATGAAAGAAATAGAAAAGGAGGTAAATGCATGGCAGGAACATCGTAATAATAAGAACGCTGTGATCAACTGGCAATTTACAGCGAAAGATGCAAGAGTGAAATTAAAAAGATTATATCCGTCATTTGACGATTAACATAACACTAGTTCATAAAAGGAGTTGCCTGAATTATACGCAGGCAGCTTCTTTACTTACTATCTTTCAGATAAATATACCAATATACACAACCTACCGGTAATGCCCCGCCTATAAAATTACCCATGGTCGCAGGAATAAGATTATGAATAATAAAGTTGCTCCATAGAATATCCGCTCCCGAATAAATTGCCACAGGAATGAAGAACATATTGGCTATCGAGTGTTCATAACCCAATGTTACAAATAACATGACAGGAATCCAGATAGCAATACATTTACCCGTGATGTCCTTTGCCGAATATCCCATAAACATACCCAGACAAACAAGCCAGTTGGCTCCGATACCTTTCAGAAATACTTTTAAAAAAGCCTGATTGACTTTTACCTCACTATAACTATGAAGATAAGTTTGCCATGGATCTTTATCTAAAAGACCCACTTCGCCGGAAAGCAGGAATGCCACTATCTGAGTGCCGAGAAAATTAAAGATATAAGACAGAGCCAGATATTTAAAGAATGTCTTTACTTTAATCTGCTTCTGCAAGGTCGTATAAGTAAATGCAGCGCAATCACTCGTAAAAAGGTCAGCCCCTGTAATAGACACCATTATCAGGCCTACAGGGAATAACGAACCGGCTATAAATTTTATGAGTCCTGGATTTGACTCACCGATACCAGGCATCCCGCCCGCTACCATCACGGAAAGCATTCCCCCGAATGCAATGAATGCGCCGCCCAATATGGACAATATACAAAATTTAATTAGCGGCAAATTGCTCTTGAAATTTGCTGATGCTGCAAAGTTGCAAGTAATTTCTTTGGGGTTGTAGTAATTGGCCATATGTTATTAGTTCTATTAAACAGGGAGTTTGTAAGATTTTAAAATATTTGTCGCTTTCTCTATCTCTTCTTTTGTAGGTGTGCGGACGTCTTTCAATTTATATTCTTTGCCCATCTCTTCCCATTTATGTATCCCCATTTGATGAAAGGGAAGTATATCGACACGCTCCACATTTCTAAACTGTGAAACATATTTCGCCCATTCATTCAAATCTTTTTCATCATCAGTAAATCCCGGAACCAGTACATAACGTAACCAAACGGGTTTATTTATTTCATTCAGATATTCTATAAATTTGAGTGTAGGCTCCAAAGGGCGGGCAGTCAGTTCTTTATATTTTTCGGAATTAATATGCTTTACATCCAATAAAACCAAATCCGTATAAGTGAGAACTTCCTTTACTTTGTAATTCAGGATATATCCCGATGTATCTATGGCAGTATGAATGTTGTCTTCTTTACATAATTTGAAAAGTTCGAGAATGAAATCGGCTTGTAAAAGCGGTTCTCCTCCCGAAACGGTTACTCCTCCTGTCCTGATGAAATTCTTTACTTTCTTTATTTCCGTAAAAACTTCATCGGGTGACATATCCATCTTGTTATCCTGCATATTCCACGTGTCGGGATTATGACAGTAAAGGCAGCGTAAAGGACATCCCTGCATAAAAACGACAAAACGTATACCTGGGCCGTCTTTTGTCCCGAACGACTCAAAAGAATGAATATAGCCTTTCATGAATAAAAACTAATTGATAAACCAAACGAAGTGAAGTTCTCCTTAACAAGGTTCTTCACTTCGTCGTCCTAAAAAAACTATCCTATATACTAAATAACTGTTGTAATTGTCCTGTTTATTACATCCAACTGCTGTTCACGGGTAAGTTTTACAAAATTAACCGCATAACCCGATACGCGTATTGTCAACTGAGGATATTCCTCTGGCCTTTCCATCGCATCCAGAAGTAAATCCCTGTCGAATACATTAATATTCAAGTGATGTCCCTCCTGTGAAAAGTAGCCATCGAGCAGCCCTGTCAGATTTACGGCTTCCTCCTGCTTGTTCTTACCTAATGTATTGGGAGTAATCGCAAATGTATAGGATATACCGTCGTTGGCATGCTCAAAAGGCAATTTGGCAACAGACGAAAGCGAAGCTATCGCTCCCTTTGTATCGCGTCCGTGCATCGGATTTGCCCCGGGAGCAAACGGGGTGCCGTCGCGTCGCCCATCGGGTGTATTACCTGTTTTTTTCCCATATACAACATTCGAAGTGATAGTCAATACAGACTGTGTCGGAATAGCATTCTTATACATCTTATGCTTGCGTATCTTATTCATAAAATTTTCTACAATTTGTACTGCAAACTTATCTGTCTTATCATCATTGTTGCCAAATGGTATATAATCTTTTTCCACGATGTAGTCTACGGCATCGCCATCTTCATCCCTCACAACACGTACTTTACCGTATTTAATAGCGGCAAACGAGTCTGCAATAATCGAAAGGCCCGATACCCCGAATGCCTGTGTACGCACGATATCCACATCATGAAGAGCCATTTCAAGAGCTTCATAAGAATATTTATCGTGCATGTAATGTATTATATTCAATGCCTTTGTATAGGTTTCGGCAACCCAATCTAATGTACGGTCAAATTTTTCCCATACTTCATCGAAATCCAGATAATCTCCCGAAACTTTCTCTACCCAGTGCTTAGGCAATACCTGAGCCTTTGTTTTCTCGTCCTTACCTCCGTTTATAGTATAAAGCAAAGATTTGGGCAAATTGGCTCTTGCTCCGAAAAACTGCATTTGATGCCCGACGCGCATCGGTGAAACACAACAGGCTATGGCATAGTCATCTCCCAACTGGGGTCGCATAAGGTCGTCATTTTCATATTGAAGGGATGATGTATCGATAGATACTTTCGAGCAATAAAGTTTCCAGTTTTTCGGAAGATTATCACTCCAAAGTATAGTTAAATTCGGCTCGGGAGCGGGGCCTAAATTATACAACGTATGAAGCATACGGTAACAGTTTTTGGTTACCAGTGATTTCCCGTTGTTAGCCATGCCTCCCAACGATTCGGTAACCCAAACAGGGTCGCCCGAGAATAATTCATCGTATTCGGGTGTACGGAGATAGCGTACGATACGCAATTTCATCACAAACTGGTCGATAAATTCCTGTGCTTCCGTTTCGGTGATAAGCCCTGCCTTCATATCGCGTTCGATATAAATATCAAGAAAAGAGCTGACACGTCCCAGACTCATTGCCGCTCCGTTCTGGTCCTTTATCGCACCCAGATATCCGAAATATGTCCACTGGATAGCTTCCTGTGCCGTTTTAGCAGGTTGTGAGATATCGAGACCGTATGCTGCAGCCATCCGTTTCAGAGCTTTCAATGCAGATATCTGCGAATTGAGTTCTTCCCGTAAACGAATAAGGTCGTCCGTCATTTCTGTCGGGTCACATTCTTTATAACGTGTTTCACGTTCTTTAATCAAGCGGTCGACACCATACAATGCTACACGGCGGTAGTCGCCGATAATACGCCCACGTCCGTATGCATCAGGCAATCCTGTAAGCAATCCGTTGCTCCTTGCTCTTCTTATACTGTCGGTATATGCCGAAAATACACCTTCATTGTGCGTTTTGCGATATTTTGTATAAATCTCTTCAGTATTTTCATCCAGTTTATAGCCATATTCTTCCAGACTCTGCTTTACCATTCGCAAACCTCCG
>JAISES010000174.1 GCA_031263965.1 Prevotella sp.
ATTGAGCGCATTAGCTTTATCTCCTTTTCTCATGTAAACCTCCGCCTTGATGAAGCACATCTCGTGGAAAGTCAGGATTTCCTGATCCGAATTAGGACGAGTTTGGAACGAACCTGTGGAAGCCACAGCTCCGGCATTTCTTCCTGAAGTTGAAGCATACCAGTTCATATCCATCTCATCGATGCCGCCTGTCAGTGTAGAAAACTGACGCAGATTTACATATATGGTATCGCCTGCAAATATGTAATTCCCACTGTTTATAAAATGCGACCCCTTCGGATAGGTAACAGTTACAGCTATTTCGTCAGCCGTATAATTATAGTTTCCGGCTTCCAACTCCTGAATGAAAGCTGTACGATCCGCAGCCTGGCTAGTTTCAAAGTTATATTTCACTTCTGTATCTTTATCTGCATATGTATAAAGAAAGATAGAAGTAGCGCCGCCTTTCCGCAAACGTTCGGACGGACCATAAAAATCAACTCCTTTGGAACGCAGCCAGTCATAAGATACAACCCTGCCATCGGCATTCAGCTTCATGTTTACCATCATAGCCGGAATAATCTTGCTCATGCGCGGGTCTTCCACTCCGGAACCACGCATGTTAGTCAGCAAGTCATAATAATATTTCGAGATGCGCTGGTTTGACCCCCATGCCACATAGTCGAAGTTGCCGTTTGTCATGATAGGATCGCCAAATAGGTAGTCGGTCACGTCATTCTTCTGATTATAGCAAACAGCCACTGTATTGTCGGCATTGGATTGAGGGGCTTTAGACAAGCAGTCCAAAAGAGCATCCGGATTGAATTCCGCTTTTTTAGACAATTTCAGCAGATAACGCGCTTTCAGGCCATAGCAAAGTTTCAACCATTTGCTTACATCGCCGCCATTCCACATATCGCCTGCTGACAATTGTTCAGCACTGGATTCCTGTGCCTTGCCGAAAAGCTCAATTGCTTCATCCAGTTTGGCTATACAACCGGCAAAGACTACCTTGCCGTCATCATAAGCAGGGCTTACAGAAGCGCCCAATGCTTCGGTATAAGGAATTTCACCATACAAGTCGAGCATTTCCATGAAGCCTAAAGCGTGCATTACATCAGTAGCCGCCATATAGTGATAGGCCCCCTGCTTCTGAGCCGTCTTGTACATATCATTCAGATTAGCTGCGGCAGAAACGAACCATGTCTGATAAGACGTGGTAGTAGTACCCGCCTGACAAGCCCATGTCACAGCCAAATAAGTATTATTGGCGCTGTTGCTGTAGTAAACTCCGGCCTGGCATGCAGTACGCATGTTTGTTACTCCGGCGGAGTACTGATAAAACTTTTGTATCCACGGCAACCTGTTGGCTAAAAGCGCTGTTTCATTGTTCGGATTGTCTGGGTCAGTATTGACATCAAGCCAGTCGTTGCAGGAAATCATACTCAACATAAGCATACAACCCAATACGATCATATATTTTATTTTCTTCATAATCTTCTGTTTTATCTATTTTTACTTAAAATGTTAGATTCACGCCCAAAGAGAAACTAGATGTAGAAGGTACGCTACAGTAGTCGATACCTATGGCCCCTGAACCGCCCGTACCACCGGCTGTACTCACTTCCGGATCCATACCTTTGTAATTGGTCAGAGTCAGCAAGTTGGTTCCTGTGGCCGTTACAGACAATCTCTTGATAATGCTCTGTTTTTTGATCAGGTCGGTGAAATCATAGCTGACAGATAACGAACGCAATTTCAACCAGTTTACTGAAGTGATAAAATTATATGAGTTTGACAGATAATTAGACCAGTATTTTTGTATCATGGCTCTGCCTGAATAAGACGTACCGTTGATAGTATAGTTCTGGTCGGCATAGTATGTCAGATCTACGTCTGCGCCGGTATTGCTGTCAACGCCTTTTACATTAACATGTTCACGTCCATCGTTTGCTGTTGTCCATTTGCTCAAGCCATTGGAGGCCAGGTAATACTCCGTGCCATTATATACGTCGCCACCCACGCGGAGGTCAAGCAGAAAGGACAGTGTCAGGTTCTTGTAGCTGATCGTATTGTTTAACCCTCCGATAAATTTCGGCTCACGGTTACCGACAACCGTCGTAGTTTCGTCCGAGACCTTATACAAACCGGTTGTAGGATCCACTTGATAGCGTCCACCCATTATTTCCACTTGTTTTTTCACTTCTTTGCCATCTACTGTTTCGATTACTTCTTTTGTTTCATGAGCATAGCGCGTACCAACCATTCCAAGAAAATAACCGCCGTTAGGAACAGATGCTGCTTTGATAGTTCCAAACTGCGCATCGGTAGGATAAAACATGCCTACACCTTCGAGGAAAGTACCCAAACGGCCTTTGTTGTAAGAAGCATTAAGTGTAACGTTCCATTCAATGTCTTTTGTCTGAACCGGCTTGACAGTAAGGGCTATTTCCATACCTTCATTGATTACAGAACCCGAGTTGATGCTGGACATAATATATCCGTTTGTATTGGACAAACGTGGAGATGCAATCTGGTTTTTAGTCTGGCTGTGATAATATGTCCAATCCAGTCCCAGCCGACCATTGAGGAATTTCAGTTCCGTACCCACTTCCCATGCTGTTTGCAGTTCGGGTACAAGGAAAGCATTACCGCTTGTGTATGCATTACCCACACCGGTATAAGAAGCGTAAGTGAAAGGGCTGACAAGGTAAGTCTGCGTAGCATAAGCAGGAGCGCTCTTACCCGCTCCTGCCTCGCTGGCACGAATCTTACCGAATGTAAGAATGTCGTTTTTCGGCAACAGTTCGGTAAATACGACCGATGCGCTAACAGACGGATAAAAATAAGAACGGTTTTCTATAGGAAGCGTTGAAGACCAATCATTACGCCCTGTTACAGTCAAGTATAAAATATTTTTGTAAGATGCGCGTAATTCGCCGTACAAGCCAATCAGACGGGTACGGCCGGTAGCATCCGTAAAGAACCTGTTTTCCTTGGATATGTTGGAAAGGCTGATTGTACCGGCGGTGATGAAGTTATATCCCCAGTGCGTCTGACTCAGGCGTTCCGTATCTTCGGACGTAGTTCCCAGCATCAGGTTCAGGTCGATATCCCCGAAGGTCTTGTGGAAATTACTCATTATATTTGTAGAAATGTACGTATAGCCATAATCGCTTTTGCTTAAACGTCCGTTTTGATACATTTCTTTCACTACGCTGCCCGGCGCAATATAGGAATAAGTATCTGTGATGTACTGATCGTAGCCTAAACGAGCCGATACGTCCCACCAGTCTGTAATCTTAAACAACGCGCTCAATGCGCCAGTAAAACGTTTTGTCTTATCATACATCTTATCTTTATTGATAATCCAGTATGGATTTTCCTTGTCGGATGCCAAATCCCACTGTCCATCGAACAAGCGGTATTTCGAGCCATCTTCGTTAACATATTTCGACATGTTTTCCGTCAAGGGCCAGCTATATATAGCATTCATGGTTCCGTTACCGCCACCATCCCACAAACCACTTGAAGTCAGCGTCTTATCTGTATTCGCAATAGAATAGGCCACATTGGCTCCCACCGTCAGTCGCCCATATTTCTGCTCTCCGTTGAAACGGATTGTAGTCTTGTCATACGCAGTCTGGCGTACAATACCATCCTGATTATAATTGGAAGCCGACAAGAAAAACGATCCGTTTTTGGAACCTCCGGATATGCTTACATTATTATCATAAACGGCTCCATTCCGAAAAAAATTGCCGATATTGTCGTACAACTGAGCGTCTGCTCCTAATTTTCCTCCCCATGATTGATAGGTCATATCGCTGAAAACGCCATTGTTCTCATAATATCCGCGTCCAAACTCACTTTGAACTTCGGGTAGTTTTGTTACCCATGAAGTACTCATCTTGCTGGAAAAATCTACTTTCACAGTTCCTTCCGCGCCTTTCTTTGTCGTAATGATGATAGCGCCGTCTGCCGCACGCGATCCGTATAGCGCCGCCGCCGCCGCACCTTTCAGAATAGACATGTTCTCAATGTCCTCAGGGTTGATATCCATCACACGGTTGGAATAGGTAGTGGAGTTGCGCGTCATACCATCGGTTGCACTGTTGCCTATCACCTGCGTGGAGTTGTCGTAAATCACACCGTCAATCACAAACAGAGGTTCGTTGGCACGCCCTTCCGAAGTGGAGTTCCCTCCGCGGATAACGATAGTCGCTCCGGCTCCGGCTGCACCGCTATTCTGCGTAATGTTTACACCCGGTACTTTACCCGCCAGCGAGTTAATGACATTCGGGCTCTTATTTTTCAATATCTCTTTCGAATCCAGATCGGAAACAGCATATCCCAATGCCTTTCTTTCTTTCTTGATACCGAGAGCCGTTACTACGACTTCGTCCATAGTTTGAGCTGATTCTACTAAGACAACATCTATAACATCTTTATTTTCAACAATTTTATCCTGAGGCGTATATCCTAAATAAGAGAATACGAGAGTTACTCCGGAGGTAGTTATTATAGAATAATTACCATCGATATCCGTTAGTACACCCTGAGTGGTTCCCTTAACGGCAATGCTTACACCAACCAAAGGTTCTCCATTAGAATCTTTTACCTTTCCTTTTACTGTAATTCTTGTTTGTTGTTGTTCCGACAATCCGTCAGAATGTACTTTCGCATCTGCTGCATAGCTATTTGTGAAGATGAATACAATTCCAATAACTAATAAGCAGAGAATTTTTCTCAACAGCATGTTTTCGCCTTGTTTTGAGTTATTCATAATACTTTGTTTATTAATTTGATACTTCCTACTAATAAATCAGTTGATATAAAAAAGAAGAACCTCATTTCAAGCCTTCAATAGATAGCCTGAAATAAGGTTTATACAATAAAAGTCCGGAACAAATATTTTTTTTGAATATTTGCCCTTTATTTTGTATATTACGGGGGTTAATCTCTCTCTCTCTCTCTCTCTCTCTCTCTCTCTCTCTCTCTCTCTAATAAAACACAGCTAATATCCAAATTTTCAGCAGAAAAAATAGATAAATATATTGCGGTTTTTAATGTTTTCTCAGACATAATCCTGATTCATTTTGTAGATATAAAAACGTATAAAAGACTTAAAGATAGATTCAAATATTTAATCGGTTTTTAGAGTATTATCATAAGCATTTCAATTTAAATTGTTTCACAATAATATTTTAGATTAATTTGAAAACAAGAGAGACAAGAACTATTTTCCGTTGGAAATAACACCTGCAATACCTTCACCGGATGTAAATAAACACTCCGTTTCATTTAGAGGGACGACTGTGTTAATAAGCGAATTCCCGATTTTATGCTTCCACAAAACAGTTCCGTTCTTCGCGTCCAAAGTGAAAATCAATCCGTTCTTTGTACTGCCGAAGACTACATTATCTTTTTCCACAGGCATTGACGGGGCATGATCATAGCCATAGGAAACATTTACAGACCATATTTTTTTAGGTTCGTCAGCTATCGCCGAATAACAAACTACGCTGTCCTGCATAGTTTTGCTATATATACGAGTACAATCGGCCGATAAGCCAATCGTCTCCCGAACCATAGATTCGTTTGTGCGCCAGACCGTTTTTCCTGTCTCTGCGTTTACTGCAGTAAGCATTCTGTCGGGAGCTGAGAAAAATACTTTTCCATAAGCTGCTGCCGGCCAAACAGCGGCAGGAGAAAAATGCATTCGGGAAAGGCCATTATTCCATGTCCACAATAATCGTCCCGTATGCATATCCAATGCATACATATTTGAATCCCAGGCGCCAAAAATTAATTTATCCTGATAAATAAGAGGACGTGTTTCAATATAACCTTTAACGCCGTTATATTCCCAGACCAATCTGCCGGTCTTTATATCCAAAGCTCTCATTGTATGATCGCCTGCACCTATGTATGCAATATTATTTTCGATAGCCACAGCCCCTGAAACAGCTTCTTTAGCCGGATATTTCCAGACTAACTTGCCCGATGACGCATCCAATCCATATATATTTTTATCCGCAGAACCAAATACTATAATACCATTAGCAGCGGCAGGAGTACCGACGATCCTGTTACCAGCCTTAAAGTCCCATCTCTTTTCTCCATCTTTTAGAGAAAGACAAGTCAAAAAACCGGCATCGTCGCCTACATAAACATTTTTTTTATAAAGCACCGGAGATGAGTATATGGCATGGCCGGTTTTAACTATCCATTTTTCGTGAACTTGCGGATATATCCGGTTAACCGAATCAGACGGGCGTTTATATAAGTCATTACTCTCTGTATAGTATTCCTTCTTTAAAGAATAGCCCCCCCATTTTCGTTTTTCTTGTCCTATTTTTTGCTCATATACGATTATAGAATCACCGGTTATGTAATAAATGGAATATCCTCCTAAGTTGTCAGCCTTATCGCGGAGATTCGACCTGTTCAATATACCCGGTATCCCATCGTAAAACAATAATTTATTGCTATGATAATGGCCTCCAAGCACAACTTTTACATTATACTTACGTGCTACATCTGTCGCCTCGTACCAGTTATCCACATCTCCATCCTGTAGCGGATAATGAGTAACCAGGATAATAGGCGTACCGGGCCCGGCAGAAGACAATTCTTCTTCAAGCCATACGATATCCTGAGGAGCGACATGGCCGTCCATCATACGAATAACAGGACCTGTCGCAAATCCTAAAAATGTATACCCTTTATATTGAAACTTAAATCTTTCCGACCCGAAAATATGCCCAAAATCAGTAGAACCTGATTCACTCCACTTGGTTTCGTGGTTTCCTGAAATAATATAGTATTTTACGTTTATCTTATCTAACAAGTTTTTAGCTTTATACAACGATGCCCTATCACCTTCCTCCGTTATATCTCCGGTTACTAATACAAAACTGATATCCGGCGTATTATTAATTTGCTCTACAGTTCGCTTCAAATCATTATAAGCCAACGAATCTTTCGTTATATGCAAATCTGTAACAAGAGCAAAACGAAAGCCCTGCCCATACAGTTGCACTGTCAGAGAAAACAGCGATATAACAATTAAAATTAAGATAGAGATGTTCTTCATAAATACTACTTTATAATATGATATAGCATTCTAAATCTATCTGAACATTACAAATATATAAGGTTCTTGTCAATATTTTTAGATATATTTTCCTATTTTACGTTTTATTATGCATATTATATATATTTTTACATAAATGATGGCAAACAAACAGAAACAGCAATAATAAACAAACAAATGAAGCCTTTAAGGATATCTGAATTTTATTTCATGTGCATTAATTTATATATATTAACCAAATAAACAACCATACCGACAACAACGACAAACATACACCGCCCAACCCGCCAGCAAATGCAACAAATAAAACCAAATCGGCCGAACCTGTCATATTTTATTAAATTAATTTATGTGCATAAAAATAAATAATTGTTAACAATATAGATTTATACTGTTTTTTATAATAGAAATTTAAAATATCATCATAAATTTGTTTTGTAATCATTTTATACCGGAACCTCGAAGGAACTAAATTTCTAATCTTTTATCTTTGGCTATTAAAAATAAATTAAAGGATTCAGATCATGAAAAGATTAAATATCACATTTATATTATTTATATTATTTATTGTATCCCAGGCCCAAAACAGTATAAAAACGGGTGCGGAATCTACAGATGAGTACTTTTCCCTTATAAGAGGAAAACGTATAGCTGTAATGTCAAATCATACAGGTATGGTTAACAATGAGCACCTTGTAGATATGCTGGTAAAAGAAAAAGTGAATGTTGTCGCTATATTTTCTCCGGAACACGGATTCAGAGGCAATGCGGATGCAGGAGAGCATGTTGCCGGCTCTGTAGATGAAAAAACAAGTATACCCATCAGATCTCTTTATGATGGAAAAGATGGGAAGCCCGGCAAGGAATCAATGGAAATGTTCGACATACTGATAATTGATATTCAGGATGTCGGCTTAAGGTTTTATACTTATTACATAACAATGGTCAAGTTGATGGACGTTTGTGCCGGATATGGGAAAAAAGTAATAGTACTCGATCGCCCCAATCCCAACGGACACTACATAGATGGTCCTATACTGGACATGAAACACAAATCAGGCGTTGGTTGGTTGCCGATCCCAATTGTACATGGTATGACCCTGGGCGAACTGGCATTGATGGTAAACGGAGAAAAATGGCTGACTGATGATAAAACATGTGATCTGACAGTCATTAAGTGTAAGAATTATACTCATAAGATGTTATATAAATTGCCGGTAGCGCCATCGCCCAACCTGCCAACGATGAAATCCGTTTACTTATATCCTTCAACCTGTCTGTTTGAAGCCACTCCGGTGAGTCTGGGCCGAGGAACGTCCTTTCCTTTCGAAGTATATGGGCATCCCAATATGAAAGGATATACCTTTTCTTTTACACCAAGAAGCATTTCCGGCGCTAAAAACCCGCCGCAACTAAACAAACTCTGTTATGGCGTTGATCTGAGAAACATGCCGGACGATGAAATATTTGCTAAAGGTTTTGACCTTACATATATAATAGATGCCTATAATAATCTGAATATGGGTGATCATTTCTTCCGCTCTTTCTTTGAAAAATTAGTCGGAGTAGATTATATCCGGAAAATGATTATAGACGGAAAATCGGCCGGCGAAATAAAAAAAATGTGGAAAGGCGATGTGGAAAAATTCAGGTTACAACGCAAGCCTTATTTACTTTATGAAGAATAAAAAGTTACAAAAATGAGTCCTATACTGGTATTAACAACGATAGCTTTCTATTTTGCCATACTCTTTGCTATATCTTATATAACAGGACGTAAGGCTGACAATCAGGGATTCTTTACAGGAAACCGCAAATCGCCATGGTACGTAGTCGCTTTCGCAATGATAGGTTCCGCCATATCGGGAGTAACCTTCGTATCAGTGCCCGGAATGGTTGCAGCCAGCGGATTTTCATATATGCAAATGGTAATGGGATTTGTCATAGGGCAATTTATCATTGCCTTCGTGTTGGTTCCCCTTTTTTATAAAATGAACCTTACATCTATTTACGAATACCTGGAAAACCGTTTTGGGATTTCATCATATAAAACCGGAGCATGGTTCTTTTTCATTTCAAAGATGTTGGGGGCGGCTGTACGCCTGTTTTTAGTTTGCATTGTATTGCAATTATTAGTCTTTGCTCCCCTCAAACTACCATTTACCCTTAATGTTATATTTACCGTAGGATTAGTATGGCTCTATACATACCGCGGAGGCGTAAAATCCCTGATATGGACAGATTCGCTTAAAACATTCTGCCTTATTGTATCCGTCGGATTATGTATTTATTACATAGCCTCTGATCTGGGACTGGACATTTCCGGCATGCTATCGACAATCAGGGATAATGACTTTTCTAAAACATTCTTTTTTGACGATGTAAATGACAAACGTTTCTTCTTCAAGCAATTCCTGGCAGGGATTTTCACTGTAATTGCCACTACCGGACTCGATCAGGACATGATGCAGAAAAATATGAGTTGCCGGAATTCTAAAGATTCACAAAAAAACATTGTCATTAGCGGATCGATGCAACTGGTAATCAACTTGCTGTTCCTGATGCTGGGAGTTCTTCTATACACTTATGCATCTCAGCATAACATTGCTGTACCGGAAAAGAGTGACGAGTTGTTCCCGTTATTGGCTACTAACGGTTATTTTCCTGTTATAGTCGGGGTATTATTTATTATCGGATTAATATCCGCTGCATATGCTGCCGCCGGGTCGGCGCTTACAGCGCTCACCACCTCTTTCACCGTAGATATATTGGAAAGCACCAAGAAAAAAGCGGATAACGAGGTAGTCAAAATCCGGAAAAAGGTACATATCGGAATGGCGGTAGTTATGGGATTGGTTATCATTATTATCGACCTGCTTAACAACACATCGGTGATAGATGCCGTTTACATTCTAGCCAGCTATACATACGGCCCTATCCTGGGATTATTTGCATTCGGTATCTTTACCAAAAAGACTGTCAGAGACAAGTATATACCACTTGTAGCAATTGTAGCGCCTGTTATTTGTTTTATACTGGATAAAAATTCTATATCCTGGTTTAACGGATATAAATTTAGCTACGAGATATTAATTATAAATGCAGCCTTAACATTCATCGGGCTACTCTTCCTTACAACTAAAAATAAATCGCCGATAGAACATAATCAAACAACATAAACAAGTAGTAATGAAAATTAATTGTTTTATTCCATTTCAAAGTGCAGATCAGGTAAAAGCAACAATAACATCTTTACGTGAATCACCCCTCGTAGAGCAAATATTTTTGCTCAATGACAATCCAAACAGGGAAAAAACAGAAGGATGTGAAATTATCAATATCGATTCTTTACGTTCTACATCGACAATAAAGAAAATAGCCGAAAGAGCCGACACCGGATACACGCTTATTTATACAAAACAGGCTGATCTGAGAATGGGAATGTTTGCCCTTGACCGTATGTTGCAAATAGCGGAAGATTCCGGAGCAGGCCTTGTTTATTCCGATCATTATCAGGTTACAAACGGAGAAAAAAAGAATAGTCCGGTAATTGCTTATCAAAAAGGCAGCTTACGGGACGATTTCAATTTCGGTTCAGTCCTTGTTTATAAGTCTGAAAACCTGAAAGCTGCTGTTGCTAAAATGGAAAATGACTACAAGTTTGCAGGAATATACGACCTGCGCCTGAAAGTTTCTCAAGAAGCGGAACTGGTTCATATCAATGAGTACTTATACACTGAAATAGAAAATGATAACCGCAAAAGTGGTGAAAAGATATTTGACTATGTCGATCCCAAAAACCGCGATATGCAAATAGAAATGGAAAAAGCGTGTACCGATCACCTGAAAAAGATTGGCGGGTACTTAGCTCCTGATTTCAAAGAAATAAATTTCAATGAAACAGGATTTGAATATGAGGCTTCGGTTATCATTCCTGTTCGCAACCGCATCCGTACAATTGCCGATGCCATTGGATCAGTATTAAGCCAGAAAACGGATTTCAGGTTCAATCTGATAGTTGTAGACAACTACTCCACTGACGGAACAACAGAAGCTATTGACAAATTCGCTGATGAACGCCTCATACACCTCATTCCTGACAATCGGGAACTGGGGATAGGCGGTTGCTGGAATGCAGGGGTGCATCATCCCAAGTGTGGAAAATTTGCAATTCAACTGGATAGTGACGATGTATATTCCGACGAAAACACGTTACAAAAAATAGTAGATGCCTTTTACCGGCAAAATTGCGCGATGGTAGTCGGCACTTATATGCTAACCGATTTTGATATGAAAATGATACCTCCGGGCATTATAGATCATAAAGAGTGGACTCCGGATAATGGCCGCAACAATGCTCTTCGCATTAATGGGTTGGGCGCTCCCCGCGCATTTTACACTCCGGTTCTGAGAGATATTAAAGTTCCGAATACCAGCTACGGGGAAGATTATGCATTGGGCCTGAACTTTTCACGCAAATATCAGATAGGGCGTATCTACGACGTACTATATCTGTGCCGCCGATGGGACGACAATTCAGACGCGTCATTGGATATAGTAAAAATGAATGCCCACAACACCTATAAGGATCGGATCCGTACATGGGAATTAGAGGCCCGTATTGCTCTGAACTGTACAAACAGACGAACATGAGTTTAACTTCAAAACAGGTGAAAGAATTACTTCATTCACAATTAGATGAATGGATATTGGCTAAGACAAACTTCGACGCCTTGAAAAGTGTGGAGACAAAAGAGTTTGATTTAGTTGATTCCTCTGTCAGAATACAATTCAATCCTGCCCGTATCCAATCATCCGCAGCCAAAGTAGATGCAAAATCTATCCGGGAACGAAAATGTTTTTTGTGCCCCGATAACCTGCCGGCTGAACAAAGAGGTATTCCATACGGAGAATATCAGGTGCTGGTAAACCCCTACCCTATTTTCCCTGAACACTTCACAATTCCTACATACAAGCATACCTGTCAGCTCATTGCCGGCATGTACGGAGACATGCTCGATCTGGCAAAAGATATGGAAGAATATACCATATTCTACAATGGGCCTGAATGTGGAGCTTCGGCGCCCGATCACGCTCATTTTCAAGCCGGTATCAAAGGATTTCTACCATTGGAGAAAGAGGTGAAAAACAGGGCAAAAGAAATTGTTTTAAAGTCCGGTGAACTAATCCTTTATGCCATCAGGCAATATATGCGGAATTATTTTCTTTTGGAAACAAAAGATAAAGATGCAGCCATTGCTGTATTCAATAAACTATACGGGCTATTGGAGCTTAAAGAGGGCGACAAAGAGCCGATGATGAACATACTGGCATGGTATGAAAACGAGACGTGGTACAGTGTTGTTTTTCCACGCGAAAAACATCGTCCTGACTGCTTCTTTGCCGAAGAAGACGACAATTTGCTGATAAGTCCTGCCGCCGTAGATCTCGGAGGAGTATTTATCACTCCTTTGGAAAAGGACTTCAAAAAAATAAGAGAAAAAGATGTTAAAGATATTCTGAAAGAGATTTGCATCAGTGATGAAAAAATGCAACTCATCATTGACAAATTAAAAATGTAATGAAAATGGAACCGAAAGTAAGCGTTGGGATTTTGTGGAACGAAAAAATATCTTTTGCCTTGAATACAGGTTATTTGTGTCAGGGAGAAATAGTCTCTTCCGAAAACAGTGCGCGATTGAAGGATAATAAAATTTTATGGAACGGGCTATTGTATAAAGAATTACTCTTCGAACCACAAAACGACAACGCCTCCTTTACTCTGAAGGACGTAGTTATTGGTATTAATTTCCACTGGGAACGAAAAGAAAACCAGCAGTTTCAAGGGGCATTGAAACTCATCGTGGAAAATAATATGATAACCGCTATTAATCTTATTAACGTAGAAGACTACCTTACAAGTGTTATCTCATCCGAAATGAGCGCAACAGCTTCTCCCGAGTTGCTGAAAGCTCATGCCGTCATATCGCGTAGCTGGTTGCTGGCTCAAATAGAAAAGAATAAAGAAATTGTGGCCGGAAATGAGAATTATTCGACATTTACAGAAACAGGGGATGAGATAATTCGTTGGTACGATCGTGAGGACCACACCAATTATGATGTGTGTGCTGACGATCATTGCCAGCGCTATCAGGGAATTACGCGCGCTTCGGCAAACATCGGCATCGTGAAGCAAGCAATTGCGGAAACCCGCGGGCAAGTATTAATGTCTGAAAACAAGATATGCGACGCCCGATTTTCGAAATGTTGCGGAGGTGTTTTCGAAGAATTCCAAAACTGTTGGGAAGACACCAAATTTCCCTATCTGGTAAAGCGAAGAGACAACGAATCTCCGTCTGAGATACCTGATCTGACACAAGAAAGTGAGTCTGTAAAATGGATACAAGCCTGTCCTCCTGCCTATTGCAACACTCAGGATAAAAAAATTCTGGGACAGGTACTGAATAATTACGATCAGGAGACCGTTAATTTTTATCGCTGGCAAATCAGTTATTCGCAGGAAGAGCTGTCCGATCTGGTGAAAAAACGTTCCGGAATCGATTTCGGGCTTATACAGGAACTGATACCTATACAAAGAGGCACATCCGGACGGCTTGTAAAATTAAAAATTACAGGAAGCAAGAAAACATTAATCATAGGAAAAGAACTGGAAATACGCCGTATTTTATCTACTTCCCACCTCTATAGTTCAGCCTTTATTGTTATCAAAAAAGACAATATGTTTACCCTGTCGGGAGCCGGCTGGGGGCACGGAGTCGGACTTTGTCAGATAGGAGCTGCCGTTATGGGAGAGAAAGGATACAAATACGATAAAATCTTATTGCATTACTATATAGATGCGACTATAAACGAACTATATTAAGTAAATAGAAGAATATGAAAGGAAATAAAAGATCGCCATGGGCGTGGATTCCTACTCTATATCTGGCAGAGGGATTACCATACGTTGCCGTAATGACCATTTCGGTGATTATGTACAAGCGCATGGGTATTTCCAATACAGATATAACCCTATATACCAGTTGGTTATACTTACCATGGGTAATTAAACCGTTCTGGAGTCCGTTTGTGGATCTGCT
>JAISES010000198.1 GCA_031263965.1 Prevotella sp.
CGAAATTGTATTCGAGACTTTTGATCAGTCTTGTTTCCGTTTCAGTCATGCCGTTCACCGCGATAATCGCCGGTTGTTTTGGTGGAGCGGGTTTGCTCAACACACGTTTGGTTGTTTACCCGGCCCCGGTTGACCGGAGCCGGGCTTTCTCCTATAAAAGGCTTGATGTTAACCCTTAAAAGGAGAAATTGTTATCCCGTTTTACGGCTTTGCCAAAGAGGTAACTGTTGCACTCGCTAAATCAGGCAGTGTCACCGACTACAAGCATCTTCCTCTTCTGTACAAGGAAATGCTCCTGGTACAGATTGAGGTGCTGCAGGAAAGCCAGGAAAGCTAACTCCCGGCTGCCAACTGGGGAATGCCAACATAAGTGATTGCATTTTTGCTTCTTCCTCCGGCATTCCCCAACCAACAAGCATGCTTTTCAAGCTTTCGAGATAGTCAATTGATGGCATTTTAATCTCCTTGCCCCTCTCCGGAGGGCTTTTATATTGTTCGAGGCTGCCGCATCGCCCTTGCCATTGACGGTATTTGAGAATTGCTATACGGATAAGCCCAGCCACGAAGGCATCCTGATCGTTGGCTTTTACGTACTGTCTGAAGATTAGCGACTCCGGGTTGGAATTTAAACGTACATTCATAAGCACTCCATCACTGTAACGCCTAATTTTTTCGGAGGTTTCTTCCATGATAACAGATTTTTGGCTGCCACCGCTCGCTTGCAATCGACGATGGTTTAACATTATTATTCCGATTAGCGCAGCAACGAAGGCATATTTATCATCAGCGACTACATGCCTGTGGAAGATTGCCGTTTCAGAATTGGAACATGTAAGCAGTGGCATAACTTCAACACTATAGCGACAAATTTTATGTGAGGTTTCTATCATGCTGATTCTCCCTGAATGCCCACACTGTGGACAACATGAGTATTTTCTTTAATTCGTAGAACACGCATTACAGCACCTACATAAGTCTGTTGAAATTACAGCAGAATTATTTTTAATTTCATACGCTAGAAAAGCGTAAGGATAATTTATACAATGTTTATAATGAAACATCCATTTATTATAAGTCTTTTCACTTGTAGGATAGATTATCAAATAATCATAAAACTTATCGTAAAAATCTCTAACAAACTGCTCATCACTAATAAAAGAAATTCCTGCATGCTTGCCTATAGTTTCCTTTATCCCATAGCCAATATGAAATATGTTTCCTGACGGCTTATAATTGTCAGTAACGAAGTGACCTGAATGGTTTCCGAGCATATAATACCCTGGCCTGGCTTTTTGTACAGCTTCAAGAAGGTCTTGAGCCTTGACTATTGTACCGTCCTTCGCTATGTACCAATACATAGAAAGCCTTAACATGTCAGGTTCAACATAGTCGAGCTTTTCCGGGTCTGTGGTATTAAAGTTCAACATGGCTTAATCTTCCCTATGGAGTAAACCCTTAAGTCCGACTTCAAAATATATACTCGGAAACCTTTAAATCAGGGACGCTCTAGAAGACGGGAAACAGCTTCGTTAATTCCCGCAACCCCGGTTATTTTTTCCAGAAGCGCAATTTTGGCATCCACGCTTGCAAGACATGCCAAACGGCTTGCCTGCACTTTTTCCTCCGGTACGTCTTTCAGGCAATGCTCCCGTTTCGGATCGTAACTATATTTTATGTGAACGTTTTCTTCGGCGAGCTTCACAATCCGATCATACAGTTCCACGCCTTCCAAGATCGTAAGCTTCCGTCCATCACATGTCAGCATTTTCAAATCCTCCATGTTGAGTCTGTGATTCTTCATCCAAACAGCAATATTTTGATTCATTACATTCCGCTCCGTATGAGTAATATCTAACATTGTTTATCCTCATCATAGAATATATAACTGTATACCAGCTTTTAGTGTTCCTTTGTGTCTTGACCTGCATCAGAATTTTCTGGATCAGCGATTTCATTATCTCCATTTTGCTCCATGGAAAGAGTTGGAATAACGGAAGGCGTTGCCGATTTCGATTTATCTCCAGAAGGCGAAACCGAAAGTGGAGCAGGCGTTGTCGATTTATATTCAGGAGGAGTATCAAATAGTGGAGCAATGGATTCGGATAATCGCGATGTATCAGCTTGAGTATAGACTAGATATGTCATAAATATATTGCTCGAAAAAGATAAAAAGAGCATAGATAAAGTTAAGACGAGCATAACAAGTGTTAGTCGTACATAAGTTTTTAATGATGATGATAGAAATAACTTCAAGTTATCAGCAGTATCCGTGACCAATTTTACACCTGCATTGACATGAGCTAAGGATGACGGTATATCTTTAAGAGTATGTCTTACACAATCAGTTTCAATTTTCTTTACAGCATGCGTAATATCAAACATTGAATTATCCTCATTAAAACAGAATATATCTGTATTGTTATGCAGTTCTCTGAGAAAGTTATAAAAGTCGCAAGGTTCAAACTCTTTTTTTGATGATACGGTTGGCAATACCCAAAGAGTATTTTTTAGATCATAAAATTCCTCACATAATTCACTATACTCAAACTCATTTATCAATTTGATAATGTCAGAACTCTCAAGACATTGCATTTCTTTGTATGTTTCGCCATCAACTTGCAATACTTTCCATCCATTATAAGCTGCTATATATTGCCAAATTGTTTTTAACTTGGCGGCGTCAGAAAATGTATAATCAACTAAAATAGGAATATAGAATCTACTATCACTTCTTATTGCTTGAAATGCTGAAATTATCCACCTTATTCGATAGATAGGGGAATGCGATGCTCCAATATATAACTGATTACCAGGGAGGATAATCACAAAAATGTATATTTTTCTCATTATCACATCTCGCCGCGTACAAGGCTGAATATCATAACCAACAAGAGAAAAGCACTTGCGCCAATCGCCATTCCACAAAATACTTTTGTTGTTGTTGCCAAAGCCCGCATTTCTACCAAAAATGCGTCCATGCTTTTCTGATGCACGACTATGCCCGCCATCGCATTATCTATTGACATTTTCTTAGCCGCTTTCGCGAATATCCGTATTTCTTTTTCTAAATCTTGAGTCATATCTTTTGTGGTTTCGCTCATGTAGCCCTTCATGGCTTTTGCATGGCGTTCCATCAATCTATTCAGCTTTTCAAAGTATAAATTATTTATTGTAACAACACACAAAACAGGGTCGTGTTTGTCCACGGAAATGCCGTTTTTTGCATGAAGTTCTGCGCTTACTTGCTCGTAGGTGTACACGAAAGTGTCTTTATCACCGGCATCCGGTGTTTTATTTTCTGGTTCAGACATAATGCACGACCTTAAAACTCTGTCTGCAGATTGTTATCAAGTTCTTGTTTCATAGTTTTCCAAAACATGCCCAAACGATGCCGTGCCATGAGATTGATTGTAGAGTCGTTCGCCGCTTAAGCGAATGTTCGACGATGTGAAAACA
>JAISES010000247.1 GCA_031263965.1 Prevotella sp.
ATGCCCCACCTCACTTCCGGCGAACGCGATGCCCTCTCTGCCGGCTTTACCGGCGACGCCAAGGCACAGGGTTTGACCGTCTACAACACCGATACCAAATGCTACGAGTACTGGAACAGCCAAAAGTGGGTCAGTCTCTGTAACGGCATTGCCAATATCACGCTTTCGCCTTCCGACGAACTGCCCAAAGACGTGCCCGTTTCCGGATACGGTCCCAGCCGCCCCATCACTCCAAAAGACGAGCCGGAACCTTCGTGCGGCAATACCACTCCCTACACCATCGGTGTAGTCAGCGGAGCAAACTTTGTGTCTATCAACCTGACCGACCAGTCAACGGGTACTTTCACTTACATTGTCGATGAGAACCTGATGGCATTGCCACGCACAGCAGTGATCCGCATCACCAATAACTGTACGGGAGAGTACAGGGAATTTCTAATTACTCAGGACGGCAATACGGCGCTCTGCGACCCGGCAGCGACTAAACCGGTCATCAACGCTACAAACGGAGGAACGCTCTGTACCAAAGGTTCCGTCATCCTCACCGTTGCAGCGCCTCAGGCGGGTAAGACTTACGTCTGGGCATACAAAGGCAATGAAGTGGGACGCGGTGTCTGGTATGCCGCCACCAAAGCAGGTGATTACGCCGTCTATGTCGGAGCTATTGGTTGTGAAACAAACAGGTCCGCATCCTGTACCGTAACGACAGGCGGCAATATGGCTTTGCCGGGCGTCACTGTCGTCGCATCAAACAACGGGCATATTTGTGGCACTACCGGTTATACAACCCTGGTGGCAAACAGCACTTCTGCTTCCGGGCTGCGGTGGTTCAAAAACGGTATCCTGCAAATTGCCTGCAACGACCAGCCCGTAGTGAAACTCACCGGCGCAGGACAGGAAGGCGAATGGTTTGCCGCCATGGGCGACGCCCAACCCTGCCTCTCTACACCCAGCAATATCGTAACCGTGACTTATGACGGCTCGGCGACTCCCTTACCCGTACCGGTGGTGACTGTCAACGGGAACCCGCTGGCTTCTGCCGTTCTCTGTTCCAACGGACAGATAGACCTTGCTCAGACACACGATTATTCCGCTTCTTCCGGCGTAGGCGTTACCGTAAAATGGTATCTTTACACCGGAACCTGCCTGGACGAAGGATGCAAAATAGGCGAAGGCTCAAATATCAGCATCACGACTCCCAACCTGCCCGGCGGAACTGCCATCCTGAGCTGCGTGGTGGAGGATAATACCGGTTCCTACTGTTCCCGTGAAGTAACCGAAACCAAAACACTGAGCGCAACGCCCGCTCCCGCCTCCGCTTCCATTACCGGGAAGGACATCTGCGGTTCGGTGCCGGCTACTCTGACGGCAAACGCTTCTGCCGACTCGTACCGCTGGTACAAAAACGGCAGTTACGAGGCGGGACTGGGCAGCGGACAGACCGTCACGACATCGGAAGTGGGAACCTACCAGGTATCGCTGGTGAATGCCGGCGGCTGCCGCAGCAGCCTGTCAGGAAATTTTAATGTCAGCCTGTCGGATTTCCCGACGCTTGTCTGGGTAGCAAACCCGGCAACGGCAGAACCGCTGCAAAGCAGGACATTCAGCGTAAGCGCATCCTTCAGCCCGACGGCTTATACCTGGACACTGAACCAGGTTGCCGGTACGCTGCCGCTGGGAGCCGGCATTACAACCGGGCAGGGTTCGCCGACGGTGGGGATTAATTTCCCAAAGGAGGAAACGGTCGGTATCAGTGTGACGGCAGTCAACGGCTGCGGAAGCAACTACGCCTTTTCAGAGCATCAGGTCAGTGTCGTGTCCGCCTGCGTAAACCCCCAGGTTATGAGCATTACGCCGCTCAGCGGGATCAAGCTGGTAGGCAGCGGTTTCACGCTGACGGTATCCGCTACGGGTTCCGCCCCGCTGACCTATACCTGGAAAAAGGGCGGGACAGAGCTTGTTAATGCAGCAAATCACATTTCCGGTCAGGGTACAAATACCCTTATCATGAGCAATCTGGTTACCGGCGATGGCGGTATGTATACCTGCGAGGTCAGCAACCTCAATGCCTTGCCCAACTGTTCATCGGCAGGAGGCACTGCAACCGGTACTGCGGGAAGCGTTACGGTCGTAGCCTCTCCTGCTGTCGGTGATCCCGGGAAGGGACTGTTCATCGCCGGGGAGACCTGTTTCGACGTCAATGCCGGGGGCAATAACAACAGCAGTTGCGGAACAACTGCCAGCCGTGCCGGATCGGCAATGAACCTGTCCTCAACTTATACCTACACATTCCGGCAGGTAACTGCAAACAGGAGTTTGCAGTTCCTGCTGGAAGATGCGGTCGGCGCCGTGGAACTCGTCGGCTTCAGCAGCGGAAGCGGGGACCTGGCCGCCATTCCTGCCGGAGAACCTGCGGCAACGCTGACGGCAATCAATGCCGTGCTTGCCGGAAAACCGTCTTTCACGGCGGGAAGCACGTACAGCATTACCCTCAAGTTCAAGAGTACGCTGAACTGGAATGGAGGAAATCCGTCGGCATACGGAACAACAAACAGTAATCCGGTTGTCATAACGCTGAGCGCTTTGTATGAAGACAATGCATCGACCCTGAGGATGGAAAATAAAGTAATTTCGATTAAGGACTGCAGTTGCTGCGGAAATCCGGGCAGTCCGGGTACAATGATTTATAACGGAGTAACTTACCGGACGGCTGCATACGCGACAGGCACAGGCAGTGCTAACCAGTGCTGGATGATTACTCCCAGTCAGGTTGGCAAAACAAACCTGTGCAACGTAGCATATACTTTGACAGGCTTCAAGTCAACGCCTTCGGACGCCTCTGTCTGTCCAACAGGATGGAGAATCCCGACAAAAACGGAAGCAAGCCGTTTAAACCCGGATCTGAACAGTTCTTACTGGTATAAAAATGGATGGGTTGTGGTAAATGCTATGGGAAATTGTCAGCCAGATGATGCATTCGGATTACGGATGGTAACAACCGACAATACCGGTTATTATTGGAATAATTCTGGTTCCTGGGAGTGGAGACCTTTTAATAGCAATGAATCAATACAGGTACGTTGCATTCGGGATTAATAACAATTTAAATTTGTTGTAGTTTTGTCTTACCGCCGTGACGCTTTCGCGTCACGGCGGTAACGTTTTTACCTCAGGTATCTACGGCATCAAATTGCAAGAGTGAAGCAATACATATAACAGCCTCGTGCGAAGTATATTCAATTTTATTTGGCTTATGTAATAAAAGAGATTATATTTGCACCAAATTTTAATAAAAAACACCATGAAAGCATTATTTATCCCTGTATTTTTTCTTTTTATGAGTTTTCCCTTCCGGATAAACGCTCAATCCGGCACAGATGCGGACAATTATTGGATATTGGAAGATTTCAATAACTTTCCTGTTTTGGACGATTGGGTTATTCCGCCAACGAACTATTCAACTTATCCCAACAATGTTGTACTTACTACCAAATATGCCAATGTAGAAACGGGTTACGATTGCGCCTACGGACAAAAGGCATTGCGGGTTCGCGGAGTAGAAGAAGACGGATATGTCAGTTTCACGGTTGAAAATGCAAGCCGGGTAACTTTTTATATTACCGGAAAACAAAAAGCCTCGGACAGGGGCGCCCGTATTTACCGGAACGAAACTCTTATTCGAACTTACGACGGCATAGACCGGTATGACTGCATCGAATTTACGGAAAAAATTGATTCGCCCACTCCTGTTACCTACAAAATAACTGGAGCAGACGATAACAAAAAAGACCCGTTTGTTCTTTATTATATTGAAGTACAAAAATATGGCATAGATATAAGTCACCCGGAACCGCCTCAACCCAATTACGAGGCTTATTGGATTTACGAAGATTTTAAACATTTTTCATCCGAAATGGACAACTGGGGAGATGGAATTTATAATACCCAAAAGAATTATCTGACCTTGCCGAACAATATTACCTTGGAAGCCGATTCGGCCAATGTCGAATTGGGAGAAGGCTGTTCGGGCGGCAATGAAAGAAAAGTATTGCGCATCCGTGGAAAGAAATATCAAGGCGGAAAAGTAGAATTTACCGTTCCAAACGCTAAAAACGTCTCAATCAATGTTACCGGAAAGTCAACCTATTTGGACAGAACGGTTAAAATATTCAAAGAAGACGTTTTAGTGGAAACGTTTACAAATATGGACCGGACAACTTGTATGGAATATTATGAAGAAACTAATTCAAATCAGCCGATAACGTACAGAATAGAGGGCGGTGACGATACCGAAAAACCGGTTGCCATCAAGAGTATTTTTGTCGAAAAATACGGTTATTCCGGCTTGGAGAATATCCCGGAACAAGCCATTAAAATATATCCCAATCCGGCTCAGGAAATGATTTATTTCAGCACAACAAACAATGAAATTATCCAATCGGCATCCATCTACGATATGAACGGAAGATTAGTCCTGCTGAAAAACGAGGCGTTGCAAATGAACGTAAGTAGCTTGAAAAAAGGATTTTATATAATAAAACTGATTACTTCCAACGGGGTATTATCGCATAAATTAATAAAGAATTGAAAGCTTGTTGATAACTTGTAAATCAATATTAACAACAATAAGGGATATTCACTGCTCAGGAATATCCCTTATTCATTTTAATAAGCCTGCAATAAAAAGAAAGCAAAACTTATTCTTCAATTATGCAAAGTGTTTTTCACCATTTTTGCCGTAAATCCGGAAGAAAGTTTTTAACTTTGCACTTTATCAACAAAAAGTGAATAAATAATCTAAATACTTTAGTTTATTATTATTGTAAAACAAACGAATGTTGATAAGCAAGGAAAAAATCCGGGCGGAAGTTTGATAACTTTAAATGCAAGAAAACAGCAAAAAACTTATTAGACTTTTCAACGGGGTATTATCATCATCATATTTAAATTTTAAATTTTAAAAGATATATATTTATATATAATGGTTGAAAAAGATTTTTTATCCAGCGGTTTTTTGAATATTCCGGTTCCCAAAGATATTGATTTAATTCCGGCAATTCAAGCATTGAAAAAAGAGAAAAAGGCGATTATCCTTGCACACTATTACCAGGAATCTGTGATACAGGATATTGCTGATTTTGTAGGCGACAGTTTGGCTTTGGCGCAATGGGCGGCTAAAACAGATGCTGAAGTGATAGTATTGTGCGGCGTTGATTTTATGGGTGAAACAGCTAAAATTCTTTCTCCCGGAAAGCGGGTATTTGTTCCCGATTTGAATGCCGGATGTTCATTGGCGGACAGTTGTCCGGCGGATGAATTTGAGGAATTTATCAAGCAATATCCCGGTCATGTAGTAATTTCTTATGTCAATACGACGGCTGCGGTCAAAGTATTGACGGATGTTGTGGTCACTTCTACCAATGCCCGTCAGATTGTGGAGAGTTTTCCTCCGGAGACGAAAATAATATTCGGACCCGATGAAAACCTTGGAAATTACATAAACAGTCTCACCGGGCGGAATATGGTTTTGTGGAAAGGCGCCTGTCATGTACACGAACGTTTTTCCCTGGAAAAAATAGTGGAATTAAAGAAAGAATATTCCGGAGCTTTGGTTTTGGCGCATCCCGAATGCAAGAGCGTCATATTGAAGATTGCCGATTTTGTGGGTTCTACATCGGCTTTGTTGAATTATGCTACTGCATCGAAAAATAAAACATTTATCGTGGCTACCGAATCGGGAATACTTCATGAAATGAAAGAAAAAAATCCGGATAAAACGTTTATACCCGCTCCTCCCAATGACAGTACTTGCGCTTGTAACGAATGTAATTTTATGAAATTGAATACATTGGATAAATTGTACAATTGCTTGAAATACGAAATACCGGAAATATTCATTTCAGACGAAGTACAGGCAAAAGCGATTAAACCCATTCGGCGGATGCTGGAGATTTCGGAGCAATTGGGATTGTAAAAAAAATATCGCATTTGTGCATTGGAAGTTTATATTTGTAGTATCATTAAAAGGTTAGTAATAACGAGCAGCGAAATTTCCTATTGTTTTTTAGCGATAGGGAGTGTATCTTTGTATGACTAAAACAAAAATTTGAAAGTGATGGAAACAACAGTAAAAAAAGTAACAGAAAAAAGGAATATTTCAAGATCAAAAGAAACACTATCGGCAAAAGAAAGGATTAAGCCTAGAGGTATAGCGGGTTGTATGAAGGGGAAAATTCACTATGACAGAAATGCAGATATATTCAATTTGGCTCCGCTATGACATGTTATTTGCTTGATACGCATATATTCATTTGGTTATTAACTGATGATGACCGTCTTGATAAAAATATACGCGAAGACATTGAATATTTCCAATATCCTTATTACGTGAGTATTGAAACTTTACGTGAAATAGTTATTTTACAATCATTGAATAAAATAACATTTGATGGTGGTGTAGAGAAAATTGTAAACTATTTGGAAAAAGCTCAAATCCAAATTATGCCTATTGAAATTAATCATATAAAGACTTTGGAAAATTTACCTATTGCAAAAGTGGATAAAAGAATACACGATGATCCTTTTGACCGTTTATTAATTGCTCAGGCGATTGCGGAAAAATTTACAATTGTTAGTTCGGATGGAAAATTTCTTTCTTACAGAGATTATGGGCTTAAATTACTTGTCAATTAAGATATCTTCCTGAATGATATAACAACCGCATTAAAAAACCAACTTGTATCCTTGACTTTTCACCGTTACAATTTGTATAGATGAATCTTCCTTTAAGTATTTACGCAATTTTGCTATATAGGTATCCAGACTGCGGGAATAGATAATGCCGGTATTTCCCCAGAACTCTTCCAATAAAAAAATTCGTTCCACTACATTGCCGTTTTCTTCGCACAATGAACGTAAGATCGCATTTTCTTTTTTGTTCAGATGTATCACTTTGTCTGAATAATTCAACTCATTTTTTTCAGAATCAAAACGATAACGGCCTATTTTGAAAATCTTATCATTTACTTTTGGTGCGTTTGTTTCCGGTATTTTATTCTCTTTGCGCCGTGAAAAACAGAATGCGGTGAAAAATCCGATTATTGCCGCTAATACCAGGCAAAAAGAAATAATAATTTCCTTACTCATCCGTTCGACGACCGCCATTTTTGTAAATTGGAGGTTTGCCTGCAGGCTTGTATTTGCGGAAATATTTGTGACAATGACATGTTTCGCAACTATTATCGGCTTTTGGACGTCAGCCGTTGTTTCTATTATTTTTCCGGTAGCTGTATTGAAATGGTCGATAGTAAACGCGAGAAGAATATTTTTTTCTTGCAGTTCGCCGGCAAACAAATCGGCTAAACAGTAAATATTTAACGGAATCGTGTTTTCCCGCAATTCATAAAATGCCCTGTGAATAAATGTTTCCAGCGATTGTCCTGAGACATTATTGAAAATTATCGTATCCGAAGACGGACATT
>JAISES010000173.1 GCA_031263965.1 Prevotella sp.
GCTTGTGCTGGAATTAATGGAAAATCATGGCAATAATTGGAGAGAAAATCTGATGGTACAGAGATTCGCTTGCTGATCAACTTGGGACGTGAGAATTATTCAGCGAACCCTAAATAATAAGCGTTGCTTTTTCTTTTGTTGAGGTACGATTCGCAGTTTACCGGTTATCTGGTCAAAGTCGTCTTCCGAAATATTTTTATTTTCGAAATTATTCCATATATCAGATAGTATATCAGTCAACTCAGCATCAGATATTTTTGAAAGATTTTGTCTGAGATATTTACGTTCTTCAGCATTTAGTCTATCGTGAACGTGTGCACTTATCAATTCTTTAATTTCTTTTCTCATTCTTTCTTTTATAACCTCGTTCTATAGGTTAATACGAAATCAGAAAAAGAATCTACTATAAGAAACTGTGTTTTTTTGCTTAATCAAAAAATAACAGAAATAAGAGGCTGGATAAACCCATTTCTTTTCTTAGAATTTTCATTGCCGAAGACAATATATTGTATGTAGTTTGTTCGCTTATATTTAATATTTTAGCTATTTCGGAAGAAGAAAACCCTTCTTCTTTGGACAATTCAAAGATTTCCCGCTGGCGGGAGGTTAATTTTGTTTTTGCGATATCTAGTTTTTGCAAGAAATAATCGAAATCTATTTTTTGTTCAATAATATCATTGCTATCGGCATGTAATTTATCACAATATGCCATATAGTCCTCGAAAACGGGATTATTTATTTGTTTCCGGAATTCATCTGTTATTTTGTTTTTTGAAATTTTGAAAAGATAGGATTTGAACGACATGGACGGGTCTATATTTTCACGGTTTATCCATACTTTAATAAAAGTTTCCTGCATGATATCGTTTGCCATAGATTTTGACCGCGTAAGATTGAATATAAAACCATACAACCTATCCGAATATTCTTCATAAAGAATTTTGAAATCCGAATAGGAACCTTTTTTTAATCCTTCTATATGCTCTGTGAAGTTCACTTTCAGGTGAAATTATTGTTTTTAAGCATGTTTCCAAGTTAACAAAACAAAGTTATAATATTTGTTTAAAGTAACATTAAACTCATAAATAAAATATATTTGAAGAGATTAAATAGAGAAAAGAATCAAGGTTTTCGTTTTGAGCTATTGATTAATAAACAATTAAGTAGCACACCAATATTAATTATTAACTGATGTTGTTCCGGGCTTATTTGACTACGGAGAATGATACTGTTTTTTTTATGAGTTTGTTCCGGTATTGCGTAACATCAGTTATTTTTATAACTTGCGCTTGCATTTTTATGATCTGACATGAAACAGTTATTCTTTTGTTTTTCTCTACTGTTCATCATTATGGCATGTAGCAGCAAACCGGATATATGCGGTAGATGGGCTATGGAAATGGATGGCAACCAGGATACGGCCATTATCTTGTTCGGAGATACAGTTATTGCACCCGAACTACGTATCAACAACGACTCGGTATATATGGAAATACGAAAAAACGGGATTGTTGATAAAGAGGAATTTATAGGTGTTTATACAATAAGCGGAAACGAAATAACTGTGACTGACCGCTATGGTAAGCAAAAAGTTCAGAATATCGTTTTTAAGGATGATATACTTATTGTAACCGATAAAGATGACCCTGACAAAATAATAATGCGTTTGATACGCATAAAAGAAGGGAGTTAGTCGTTTCCTTTCAATCTGAAACCGTCTTGCAGGGACTTTCCACGAGCTTCGATTTCTGTTACATCCAGATATTTTATTCCTTTACCGGAAGCCGATATCGTACAAGGAAACGGGCTGTCGAAGCAGACATATCTTCCGTTGAGCACTTCCGGAGACTCACTGATATATACTGAAACATCTTTGCTTATATGATATTCGTAAAAGCTGTCTTTGTATATACCCGCAGACTTTAATAATTCCCTATATGGATAAGGACGTAGCAAAATATCATTTATCGGACGTTGATTCCCGCGGTGTACCGACAGGCCGAACATTTTCGTAAACTTACCGGTGCGGACAACAGGCCACGTTGCCATTGTAACAACAAATAATCCGACAATGAGCGCGCCTGTTCTTTTAAAACGTTTTTCCTCTTTTTTTTCTAACAATAGATATATTACAAAGTAAAACATCACAAATAATGCTCCGCCGATAAATCGCGGGTCCGGACCTCCGGTATACCAAACCGTAAAGATTAATATCAGGCTGATATATACTAAATATATAATCTTGTTCAAATATTTTTTCCAGATAAGACTATATGCCGCCACGAAAGGGGAAATAACAACAGAACCTATGAAAATAAAGCTGATAAGCTGGTTTTTTACGCCTTCTACCGTAAAACTGAATGTAGTCAGTTGATTGAGTAAGTCATCAAAAATGCGTATTGCACACGATTTGATGAAATCTATTTCTTCTACGGCTAAGGATCTGGGCATTTTCCAATCTACGGTAAATATATCTATTCCTGATAATGGGAAAATCAGGTACCCCGATATGATGACATTCCTTATTAACCACAAAACGACTATAGTCGCAGAGGCCGAGAGGGCAATAGTAATAGCCTTGTACTGCTTTATTCTGAAGAAATAATAGATTGAAACCAATGAAAGGAGGGATAATGGCAATATGTTTATTTTGAATGTGATAAGAGTTATGGGAACGCAGGCATAGAATAATAATTTTTCTTTTATTGAATCAGGATACAGCAACAGTCTCGAAACCAGATAAAACGAAACAATATTAGGTATTGCGTCAGTTGAAGTAGATGCCAGACTATAGCCGAAAGTAAAGATATATCCGGTGAAGACGATCAGTAACGACAGTCTTTTTATTTCAAATCCGGAGGTGAATATTTCTTTTAATATCCGGCAGAGAACATATACAAGAACCAACACATGCAGGTTGTAAACAGCTTCTCCGAACAAAAAACGAAAGCTAAAGATAGCCGAAAGCAAAAGATAGTTAGAGTTAAAGGCGAATCTGTGTTCCAGGTTTCCCAATCCGGGAACGACGGCAAACTCCTCATTCCAACGTATGTTTTGTTGATGATAGAAAAGAGAATCGAAAACTCCTACTTGCCACAAAATAGCTGTCATTATAGCCAAGACGGGAATAATAAAAGCGATTAATTGTAAAGCCTTGAAGCGTTGCAGCCTTTGTTTGCACTGTTTTAGGATATTCCTGAAATGTTCTTTCCTGAATGCCCAATATATAATGCTGAGTAAAAAGTATGACAGGAGAATATATTGGTTGGATGGAAACCGGAATGACAACAGGGATAAGGGTATAAGTGTAAAACACATCCCTAATAGAAATGTATCGGTGAGTCCGTATCTTTCATTCTGTTTGCCCAGTTTGTTGTATAAGAAAACAAAAAAATCTCCGAAAGACAGGAATACGATGGATATGGAAATCCACGAAACAATAATTGCAAGCATCTGCTATTTTTATAAGTTCAACTGCAAAAATATAAAATCATTTCCGATAGTCGCACACAAAAAAGAAAGTATAGTCTCCAACGGTTTCCGTGCCTACGTTTAACCATACAAAGGGCTTTTTGGGCGGTGTTATCTGTATTAATTTCCCATTCGAATCGTAATCTTCGACGGACAAAACCCGAAAACGTTTGTTTGTACATTCATACAAACAATTATAAATACAAAAGCTGAAATCTTTCCACTTACCGGCATTCTCCGGCTTCCCCATTTCAGCATATTCTTTCTTTATTTTTCCGGTATAAGTCGTTCTGCTTTCGTCTGTTGTGTAAACTCTTTTCTCTCTGGCGTAAGCCACAGCCCCTTCAAACCGGATACTTGTTGTATCCGTAAAGACTTCTACCCCGTCGGTTACTGCGATATTGAGCCAACCTTCCTGTTTGGTTTTGTTGTGAAATAGCGGTTTGCAACCCGAAAGAAAAAATAAGCTTACAAATAAAAAAGATATATATTTCATTTTAAGTAATCACTAAGAATAAATGATGTGTTTAAATGTTCGTTTATTCGCGTCATTGCGAGGGTTTACCCGAAGCAATCCAACTGTATTTTCCGGGCAGCCACAAAGGACTGCCCCTACCGCTAACCGGCCGATTTCCGGATTGCTTCGCCTTTCAGGCTCGCAATGACGCGAATAAACGAACATATAAAATAATATGGAAGATAATATTCTTTCATGGGTTTGTCCCAGTCTTGCGTAACATTAGTTATATCTATTTAGAAACTGTTTGAATTTTATAGCAAATTTTTTTTATAGGTATTTTCAGATGGATTTTGTTCTTTTTGCTTGCAGGTTTAGCGGGCTAAACCAAAAGTAAAAAGG
>JAISES010000175.1 GCA_031263965.1 Prevotella sp.
CCTTTTTACTTTTGGTTTAGCCCGCTAAACCTGCAAGCAAAAAGAACAAAATCCATCTGAAAATACCTATAAAAAAAATTTGCTATAAAATTCAAACAGGTTCTAAAATTTTATAATCAGAATATTTGTTTATATATATGGCAATATGGCTTTGTTCCTTTGTGCTCATAGTATTGCTGATGATAATCCTCTGCTTTCCAGAATATCGAGGCCGGTTTTAGCATGGTTGCGACATTATAACCTTTATTTTCTAATATTTTAATATACTTCCCTGCCACTTCTTTTTCTTCATTATCGGTATAAAAAATGCATGACAGATATTGCGGCCCTATATCCGGTCCTTGTCCGTCAGTTTGAGTAAAATCGTGGGTTTCGAAGAACAACCTGACTAATTCTTCATAAGAGGTTTTAGTTGAGTCATATTCAACCTCCGTTGTTTCCAGATGTCCGGTATTTTTCCGACAAACCTGTTCGTAGCCGGGATTCTCCACATGTCCACCCATAAATCCAACGGATGTATGAGTCACTCCTTCGGCTTTCATAAAATAGTACTCTGTTCCCCAAAAGCACCCCGAGGCAAAATAAGCTTTTCTTAACATGTTATTTTCTTCTGCTATAAATTTTAATGATATTGAATTAACACAATGCCTGGTATTCTTTGCGGTGAATCCTTCATTAAGGAAGACGTGTCCCAGGTGAGCGCAACAATTACTGCATGTTATTTCTGTACGCATCCCATCTGCATCAGGAATCCGTGTAATTGCGCCTTTGATTTCATCATCGAAAGAAGGCCAACCGCAGTGCGAGTCAAACTTGTCGGAGGAGTTGTATAGTGGAGCATTACACTTTCTGCATACGTATATACCTTTTCGCTTATTGTTAATATATTCTCCTGTATATGGAGCTTCTGTCCCTTTATGAATAATTACACGTTCCTCTTCGGGAGTTAGTCTGTTATATTGCATACTTTTTTCTTCTGTTTTAGTTTGGCCTTGAATACATGGTATCCCTATTATGGCAATAAGAAAACATGTATAAAGCCGGTTCATATATTAAGCCTATCAGGTTCATTGCACCAAATCCTTTCGGCGGGAAATATTTAATTTATTTGTATATTATTTTCCGCTTTAAAATAAGGAGCAAAAATATCTTAGTAAGACATTGTTTACAAGTTTTTCCAGGCAAATTTTGTTAAAGCTTATATTTTAAATAACTTTCGCCTTTTAAAGAAACACATTGGATATGGAATTAGTTTATGCATCAATAGTATTAGTGATGTCGGTTATCTTCATTTTCTTTCTGCAAAGAAGTCATAAATCGCGGGAAATTGATTTGAAAAATGAGGTAGCCCGTTTATTGGAAGATAAAGATTTGTTGAAAAACGAACATCTCGGCTATGTTCGCGAAATTGCCGAATTAAAAGTAATATTACAATCGAAAGATGAGCAGTTTCGTGTTCAGCAAGAGGAATTGGTAAATACACGTAACCAGTTAAACAAAGATTTCCAGTTATTGGCAAATCAAATTCTTGAGGAAAAGTCATCGCGGTTTACGGATGTCAATAGATTGAATATGGAAGCAATACTGAAGCCTTTAAATGAAAAATTAGCTGAATTTAAGTCTAAAGTAGAAGAAACCTACGATAAGGAATCTAAGCAGCGTTTTTCCTTGGAGGAACGCATTAAAGAATTGGTCGCTTTAAATAATCAGATCAGTGAAGATGCCAATAATCTGACGAAGGCGTTGAAGGGTAGCAGCAAGATTCAAGGCAATTGGGGTGAAATGATCCTGGAATCTATTCTGGAAAAATCAGGATTGAAAAGAGGCACGGAATATTTTACTCAGGAATTTATCACAAATGAAAAGGGCGAAAGGATACAAAACAATCAGCAGAAATATATGCAGCCGGATGTAATTGTTGTATATCCGGGCGGACGTAAGATTATAATAGATTCGAAGGTTTCCTTGACGGCTTATGTGAAATATGTTGAGGCGGATGAAGACAAAGACAAACTTGTTGCAGAAAAAGAGCATATAATTTCAGTTCGTCAGCATATTGATGAGTTGAGCAATAAGGCTTATCAGGACTATATAGAATCGCTGGATTTCGTCATGATGTTTATCCCTAATGAACCGGCGTATATACTGGCCATGCAACTGGATTCCGCATTGTGGGATTATGCCTATCGTAAACGTATACTGCTTATTAATCCTACAAATCTGGTAGCTTCATTGAAGGTGGTTGCAGACTTATGGAAGCGCGAAAACCAAAGCCGGAATGCTCAGGAAATAGCCCGCAGAGGAGCGATTCTCTACGAAAAATTTGTCCGGTTTGTAGAGACCCTGCAAGAAGTAGGTAAAAATATAGAGAAGGCGCAAGGTTCTTACAATAAAGCATTTTCCCAGTTAAAAGAGGGTAATGGCAATTTGATACGACAAGCCGAAATGCTTAAAGAATTGGGCGTTAAGTCTCCCAAAGAACTTTTAGAATGAAATATAAGGTTAAATAATATTAATTTACTAAATAAAACGGCAAAACATGTTTTATAACATAAAAAATAGCATATCTTTGTACTGTGTTTTTCATGGTATTAGATTTAAGGTTAACAATGAAGATTGGTTGTCGTGATGACAACCATTTCTTTTTTATACAGATTGCCTTTCCTTAGTAGCTGTTTAAGTTTTCAGCGAAAATATTAATAAGTTCTATAAAATAACTATTATCGTATCTGGTTGTCAGTTTCCCGCGTCATTGCGAGCCTGAAAGGCGAAGCAATCCTGAAATTGGCCGGTTAGCGGCAGGGGCAGTCCTTTGTGACTGCCCGAAAAGGTACAACCGGATTGCTTCGGGTAAACCCTCGCAATGACGGGAAAGAGAAAGTCAAAGCGGGAGCATAAAGCATTTTTGAAAAATACGTTTTCCTGCTTTTTTAAACATGGAAATTAATTGATTGTTAATCCAATATACCTGAATTTTATTAATCTGCTTTTATTTCGTACTTTTGTTATTGTCCATAAAAACGATAAAGTTATGAAGCCTGTATGCTTTTCAATTCTAATCTTATTCTCAGTAACGATGTGTAGCAGCAAACCCAAAGAACCGGTTGTATTGATTCAGACGACCTATGGTAATATAAAAGTAAAATTGTACAACGAAACGCCTATCCATAGGGACAATTTCCTTAAGCTTGCAAGAGAAGGCTTCTATAAACATCTGACTTTTCATAGGGTAATAAACGATTTTATGATACAAGGCGGCGATCCTAAAACCAGAGATATGGCAGAAACGGATACCATAGCCGAAGATAAAACAATGGGAAGTACAATACCTGCCGAAATAAAATTCCCGATGTATTTCCACAAGAAAGGGGCTTTGGCTGCCGCACGCTGGGGAGATGCCGAAAACCCGCAGAAAAGCTCCGATCCCTCCCAGTTTTATATTGTAACAGGAGTGATCCGTTCGGACAATAAGCTGGACGAAATTGAGAAACAACGTTTTGAGCGATTGAAACAAAAAATATATTCCGACTTGCAATCTCAAAATATAGACTCCATAAAGAGCATGTATAAAGATGGACGGAAAGAGGCTATTGCCGAATTAAGAGCTAAACTTCTTGGACAAGCGGAAAAAGAAGCAGGGGCCAGAAAAACGGAAATCACATATACAGAAGAACAGCGTGAATTCTACAAAGTAAAGGGAGGAACACCCCACCTTGATAATGAATACACTGTTTTCGGTGAAGTGATAGAAGGAATGGATGTAGTAGACAAAATACAAAAAGTAAGAACAAACGGGAAAGATAAGCCCCTGAAAAGTATTTTTATGAACGTTGTTCCGGAAGAATAAAAAAATGGTGGATAAATAAGACAATCCATGCATGTTGCGGTTATTTGGAAGTGTCTGGCAACGAACCATCTGGTATGATTGTTTGTTTATATAATTCAATATTCTTAAAAACTACAACAATGAAAAAAATGAAAATTGCGATATGGTCCGATATAGCTTGTCCATATTGTTATATAGGAAAACGGAAACTGGAAATAGCGCTCGATAAGTTCCCTCACAAGGACAGTATTGAATTGGAATGGCATAGCTACGAACTCGATCCCGAACTGCCCAAGAAAGCTACAGGTCAGACGATTTACAGTTATTTTGCCCAAAAGTTCGATATAAGCGAGGAAGAAGCCCGTATCTCGGAAGGAAAAATCGCAGAACTGGCGAAAGAAGTCGGATTGAATTACGATTTCGACAAATTGATCGTAGCCAACACATCGGATGCCCTTCGCCTGGTTAAGCTGGCCAATGAATCGGGCCTGGCTACCGAAGCGGAAGAAATATTATTTGACGCCTATTTTGTAAAAGGCCTGGACATTAGCAACCGGGATGTTCTGGTGCAGTTGGGAACCCGAATTGGCCTGGAAGAAGCCGGCATATTATCCCTATTGTCCGGCGATAAATATATTGCGGATATAAAAAAAGATATTGAATGCGGTGAAAATGAATATGGTCTGGAATATATTCCTTTCTACATATTCAACAATAAACAAATTGTACAAGGCTCCATTGCATCCGGAAAATATCTTGAGGTACTGAATGAAGCATACAAGGAATGGGAAAGCGGAGCATCTTCCGGAAACGGAGAGGTAATAAGCGGACAGTCTTGCTCGATAGACGGAGTTTGCAGCTAAATTATATTTGCCGGTCACATTGAAATAGAAAGTGGAATAATAATGGCCACAAGGCCACGGGTGGTCGGAAGATTTTAGTTTGCCGATATTTAATTAATAGACAAGAGCAGATAAATAATGAAAAAGATTACACTGAGAACCACTGAGGAGACACTGAGAACCACTGAGTTTTTAGTAATTTCTCAGTGAACCTCAGTGTCTCCTCAGTGCAACTCAGTGTAATAAATGCATTTTTATAGACTTTTTCGTTGTAATAGGCGCTGATCCGGTAATAAAGTTATGTATAAATATAATAAAAATATAATATGGCACTGAAAGAAGAACTTGAGCAACAGGGAAACTGGCTTTTCCGCTACAGGGGAGTATTACCCATCATTATCCTGTTTATAGGAACATATTTGTATTGGCAAACGGAGTTGCATCCCGAAACATTCATTCTGGAAGAAACCCCTTATGAAGTATATTTTGAGATGATATGCCTGGCTATAAGCCTGTCCGGATTAGGTATCCGCGTTTATACTGTCGGATACACACCGGCAAATACTTCGGGCCGAAATACTGCTGACGGGCAAGTAGCAGATACGCTCAATACAACCGGCATATATTCCGTCGTAAGGCATCCGCTCTATTTGGGTAACTTTTTAATGTGGCTGGGGGTATGCCTTCTAACGGGAAATCTATGGTTCATTATTGCTTTCTGTCTGTTGTACTGGGTTTATTACGAAAGAATTATGTTTGCAGAAGAACAATTTCTGACCGGAAAATTCGGAACGGTTTATACAGAATGGGCAAGTAAAACTCCGGCATTTTTACCGGACTTTAAGTCATTTGTAAAACCAACGCTATCTTTTAGCTGGAAAAAAGTATTGAAAAAAGAGAAGAACGGGCTACTCGCATTGTTTCTGATATTCTGTATGTTTGATTTATCAGGGGAATGGATAGAACAGCAAGAATCCTATAATTATTTTCTTATTACGGCATGCCTGCTAAGTATATTCTCCTATTGCATATTAAAATATTTGAAAAAGAAGACCCGTATCTTAAATGAAGCAGGCCGGTAAAATATATTTATGAATTGCAAAACGATCAAAGCTGATTATAAATTGGGAAAAATTCCGTTTCGCCTGTTATTTCTTTCAACGGGACTGAAAAATGGACTTATTGTATTTGTCCTTTTCCTGTCAGTGCTCAATGGATGCAGGGATAGTGATGACTTTTCGACTGATAAAAACCTAACATTGGCTTTTTCGGAAAACATGATCAGTTTCGACACCGTTTTTTCCTCTATCGGTTCAGCCACAAAGCATTTCAAGATTTATAACCGGAATGGCAATTCTTTAAGAATCGAAACCATCGAATTGGTAAACGCCTCGAAAAGCGGATTCAGAATGAATATAGACGGCGGAAAAGGGACAAAACTGACTAATGTGGAAATACTAAAAAAAGATAGCCTTTACGGCTTTGTAGAAGTAACGGTCGATCCTGCAAACTCAAAAAATCCGCTCTTGATAAGGGATTCCATCCGTTTTGTTGTAAACGGGAATACTCAATATGTTCGGTTGGAGGCAGTAGGACAAGACGTATATATCTGGAAGAATAAGACGATAAAAGAAGATACTATTCTGACAGGCAAAAAGCCGTTCCTCATATACGATTCGTTAGTTGTGAGTAAAGACGTAACTTTGAGTATAAAAGAAGGTGTAACTTTCTTTATGAAGAGCAATGCTTCGGTAAAAATAAACGGAACCCTCAAGGCCGGAGGAACAGTGGAAGCCCCCATTATTTTCAGAGGCAGTCGTTTCGATAATATTGAAGCGGATATTCCCTACGGCAATGTACCCGGACAATGGGATGGAATTACTTTTCATTCCGGTAGTTACGACAATTCGCTGGAATATGTAGTAATAAAAAACGCAGCAAAAGGTATCACTTTTTCTGAGTCGGATGCCGGCCCCAAAAAAGCCGTATTGAAAAATATTATAGTACAAAACACATCCGGATACGGACTGCAAGCGGTAAACTGTAACATAGATGTAGAGAACGGATTGTTTGCCAATTCCGGAAAAAATGTGGTATCCCTGTCGGGCGGCGAATATTCTTTCCTGCACTGCACATTAGCTAATTACTACAGATGGTCGGCACGTCAGACTGAAAGCCTCTTGCTGAATAATACTTACGGAGACGGCTTATTCCCTCTTACGAAATGCGACTTCACCAATTCGATCATATACGGATCAGTATCAAACGAAATATTATTAAAGGGAATAAGCAGTATTCCATTTGTTTACGGGTTCCGCAACTGCCTGATCAAAGGGTCTCAAACCTCAGACAATCATTTTATAAACGCCACATGGAATTCCGATCCTCAATTCAAAGACCTGAATAGCGCCGGCATTTATTCTTATAATTTCGAATTACAATCTTCGTCTCCGGCAGTAGGCAACGCCGATAAAGCTTATTCGTCTCTTGTACCTCTCGACCTGAAGGGAAAGCCACGGCTCAACGATTCCGGCCCGGATATTGGTTGTTATGAAAATTAAGATAATACTGCTCATTTTACTGCTTTATTTTTCAGGCGCTTACATTGTAGCTCAGGAAAAATTCCGCATCATGTTTTACAATGCAGAAAACCTTTACGACACCCAAAATAATCCCGTCACAAATGACGACGATCTTACACCCGAAGGAAACCTGCACTGGTCCGGACAACGTTATTGGGATAAACTGAAAAATGTAAGCAAGGCCATTTATGCTGTGGGGAAAAATTATCCTCCTGCCCTGATTGGTATTTGCGAGGTAGAAAATAAATCCGTACTACACCATCTGACGACACAAACACCGCTGCGGAAGGATAAGTATGAATATGTTATAACCGATTCGAAGGACCGACGGGGTTCAAATATAGCCTTATTATATCAGCGCGACCAGATGAGACTGATAAGCAAAAGATCGTACAGGCCTGTTATTGATCCGGTAAAAACCACACGCGATATACTGCACGTAACAGGACGGGTAACAAATGGCGATCTGCTTGATATTTTTGTTTGCCATTTCCCTTCCCGAAGCGAAGGAATAAAAAAGTCAACCCCATACAGAATCACCTGTGCACAACTACTTAAACAAAAAACAGACAGCCTTTTCCGAATCCGGAAAAAAGCCAATATTATCATCATGGGAGACTTTAACGATTATCCCGATAATACGAGCTTGCATGAGACATTAAATGCACAAGGCATTGATGATAATATTACGACTAAATGTCTGTACAATATGTTTTACCACCGGTTGAAAGAAAATGCCGGTTCATACAAGTACAGGGGAAAATGGAATTTTATCGACCAGTTTATAGTCAGTGGTAATTTACTGAACCAAGTGAACAGAACTTCGATAAAGAATAAAGCCGCTTATGTTTTCAAAGATGATTTTCTGATGGAAGAAGATACAAAATATGGAGGACAAAAACCATTCAGAACTTACTCCGGATGGAAATACTTAGGCGGATACAGCGACCACCTGCCTGTTTATTTCGATTTGATAATAAAGTGATCACTTACCCTTCCAATGCCTCTCTGATATTCCCAAAAACAGCCATTAATAAAGTCCGCACTTGCTTTAGCCCTTCCACATCAATACCGGCAAGCGCCGAATCCATTGTCTGCCGCACAGCTTTCTGGGCCTTTTCTCTTATCGATTTTCCAAAACCGGTCAGGTAAATATAATTGGAACGCCTGTCCTTAGCAGAAGTACTTCGATAAACCAGATTCTGCTTGGCCAGATTGTCTATCAAACGGGTCATACTGGGCTTATCCTTGAACGTGGAATTACACAGGGTTTGTTGGGTAACGCCGTCTTTGCGCCATAAAAATGCCAGCACCGTCCATTGCTCAGGTGTTATTTCCAATCCCTCTTTTCTGAGGTTACGGTACATCATCCGGTTAATAGCCATCGACACTTTTCCATTAATAATGGGAAAGATAAGATCCAAGTCCTGATCCAAATCCAACATTTCTTTATTTTCCATGTGTCCCAGCTTTGTTTTGTAGTACAAATGTAAGAAACTGTTTGAATTTTATAGCAAATTTCTTTTATAGATATTTTCAGATGGATTTTTTTCTTTTTGCTTGCAGGTTTAGCGGGCTAAACCAAAAGTAAAAAGGGGAAAATACGCTGAAAAGAGCATAAAAAAATTGCTAAGAAGTCTTTTTCTGATTCTGTAATAATATTTTTCGATAAAATTCAAACAGTTTCTAACATAAGAAGTCTGTATCTCAAAGATTTTTTACAGCTTTAGCATTTGTAGTCTGAAGAAAAAAAACTATCTTTGCACCTCATTTGCAAAAATGACATGTTTAATTTATAATTATTTAATTTATGAACAATTACGAAACCGTTTTCATTTTGACTCCCGTTTTGTCTGATGTACAGATGAAGGAAGCGGTAGAAAAATTCAAAACTATTTTGACC
>JAISES010000374.1 GCA_031263965.1 Prevotella sp.
AATATTTCGTATCCGGAGATAATCGAAGCAGCTTATTTTGTTGGTTTACAGAATGCCACAAGTCGACTTTCGGTAATAAAAAAGGAAATTTTTTTGTCCAGAATGTTTTTGTAGAATAACTAACTGCATCACCATAAACACCTTTGTATTCAGGTGGGACTAAGAAAACAAAATGAAGTTTATCTGATTTAATTTTAGAAAAAAAATCGGCATAGTTTATAGCGATTTGTCCGAATCCACACATTGGATTATCGAGGTTTGTCAGGTCAATAAGAATCTTCTTTTTCTCCATACTATTCAATTATTTCCTTTTTTAACGAATTCTGCAAAGGTATATTTTTTAGATTAAATCGTAGTCTAATCAAAAGAAAAAAGATTTATCTTGCGGGATAAATCTCTTTATGTAACAATTTTCTGTATAATCAGTTATTTTCCGGCCTGAGTTTTCTAACAACCGCTCCGGTACGCCACATTTCACTTTCGCGAAGGGCTTTCAGTTCTTCTTCCAGCTTTTCGCGGTAGTCGGGTTTAGAGTTTGTATCGATAGAGCGCTGAGCCTCATTACCATTTGATACTTCCGAGTATAGTCGGGCAAATACAGGCTTGGTTGCATCGTGGAAAGGAATCATCCAGTCCAATGCGCCACGCTGGGCTGTTGTAGAACAGTTGGCATACATCCAGTCCATCCCTTTTTCAGCGAAAAGCGGCATCAAAGACTGGGTTAATTCTTCTACTGTTTCGTTGAATGCTTCAGACGGGGAGTGACCGTTTTCACGCAATACTTCATACTGGGCAAGAAGGATTCCCTGAATAGCGCCCATCAGTGTTCCGCGTTCGCCTGTAAGGTCGGAATATACTTCACGTTTAAAGTCTGTTTCGAACAGATAGCCTGATCCTACGCCGATACCCAGAGAGACAGTTCTCTCAAATGCACGTCCTGTAGCATCCTGAAAGATAGCATAACTCGAATTCAGGCCGCGTCCTTCAAGGAACATACGGCGAAGGCTTGTTCCCGAACCTTTAGGGGCAACAAGGATGACATCTATATCGTCCGGAGGAATGATGCCTGTACGCTCCTTGTACGTGATGCCGAACCCATGAGAGAAATATAAGGCCTTGCCTGCTGTCAGATGAGGTTTCAGGCGCGGCCATACTTCGATCTGTGCAGCATCGGACAGCAAATACTGTATGATCGTACCTTTTGCCGCAGCTTCTTCTATCTCGAAAAGAGTTTGCCCCGGCACCCAGCCGTCAGCGATCGCTTTCTCCCATGTCTTGCCGCCTTTGCGTTGCCCGATGATTACATTGAATCCGTTATCGCGAAGGTTAAGAGCCTGCCCCGGTCCTTGTACGCCATAACCAATAACGGCTATAGTTTCGTTTTTCAGTACTTCCCTTGCTTTTTCCAGGGGGAATTCTTCACGGGTAACCACCTTTTCTGTTACTCCGCCAAAGTTCATTTCTGCCATTTTTGTTTTTGTTTTATTAATTTAAAAATAAGTATTCAGTTAATTTGTTTCCATATTATCCTTGTGGAGCAAACGCTATTGTCTCCGTCTTTCATTTCCAAAATGTAGGAATCCCCATCTTCGTTCCGTTTCAGAATGTCAATATCCGTACCGTATTTTCCTTCGGATATATAATTGATCTCTATCCGTTTTATTTCTTTTTCCCTGAACATGTCAATATCAAAAACATCAACAAAATGTTCAATGTACTTCATGCTGTTCAGGTGTTTATTGATATCCACATCGCTGTATTTTACAGTAAACCGCGTTGCCGGTTCATAATTATCCTTCAAGGCCGGTATTTTGGACAGTCCTTCTATCGGCGCTTCCAGCCCCACATTGATATAATCAGACAAACCGTATAACTCCAGCAGATTGGTCGGCTTGCGGCTTTCCAGGTCTATAGAAGCCCACAATGACCTTCCGTACCCCAGCTTCTGCCCGTTTTCGTCCTCAAAGGCAAAATGACGTTCGGTAAACAACCGGTTTACACTTACGATCCATGTTTTGATAACGAAAACAGTGTCATTTTTCGGATAATCGAATAGTTCGATTGCAATACGCGACAGCACCCATACACGTTGTTGCAAAGTCATCGACGAATAGCCGAAACCCCGTTCATCGGCATGTTTTGTCGCTGCCTGCAACATAAATCCTCCAATCATAGGAAGGGTAGCTTTCCCTCTGAAGTCTGTTAAATAGGCATCTATGGTAAATTCGTATTTACCGGCTTTTTCCATCATCATTTTATTGTTTAGAATTATGTTTCCTATTCAGTCCGGCCAACATATCGCTCAGGCGTTCTATTTTGGATTTTGTGATAGCCACACGGCCCGACCGGATAAATTGCAGGACTCCGATTGTTTTGCTCAACTCTTCGAACAGGCCTTGAGTTTCCTGATAGTGTCCTGTTTTCTCCAAAACTACACTATTTTCGTTAATGTCCAAAATGCGCGCGTTATATTTCCGGATAAGATCTTCTACCGATTCTATTTTCAGGAAATCGGGCGTGGATAGTTTGTATAACGCTATCTCCTGATGTATAAGTTCTTCATTTGTATTGTAATACGATTTCAGGACATCGACGCGTTTGTCTATCTGAAGTACGACTTTTTTTATCATTTCTTCGTTGCAGAAAACCGTAATTGTGAATTTATGTATGCCTTCCAGGGCTGACGGGGACACCGAAAGGGTTTCTATATTCAGTTGGCGGCGGGTGAAAACAGTTGTTACCTGACTAAGTAAGCCAACCGTGTTTTCTGAAAATATGGTTACTGTGTATAATGTTTTATCTTCCATAACTTGTCGGATTAAATTTTTAACTATCTATATCTTAGTCTATCTTGTTATTCTCCACCGTCTTCATCTTCGGATGAACTGTCTTTGAGAATCCATTTGCTTCCATTGAATTTATAGGTTTGAGTATGTATCCGGTTGTGCCATATAGTAGTCGTCACGGTTGTACTATCTTCATAATTTATTTCGGGCAATGTATATACATCATCCAGAATATCCGTTTGTTTGTAATCTTCTGTTTCGGGCTTATACAGCCAAAACAGAAATTTATCAGGCCCATACGAAGGGATAAACTCCATCAGTGCAATATCCTGATATCCGTCGAAATTGAAATCACGGAGAGTGAGTCTGTATGTACTTTTTAATGGCTGCGATTCGAATCCGCCTAGTTCGGCCAGTAATTTTTTACCGGTTTTGTCATAGACAAAAAGAGTTGTTACTTTCATAGATTCGTACTCATTATCCAGATCAACTTCAGTCTGTAAATCTGTTTTGAATTTATATTCCTGATAATTTGCCCCATAATAATTCCTTATTTCAAAAGGCAACGAACGTTTTTCATCCGCAGATGTCCACGTCCCTGTTGCTATCCCTTTCATCAAATCGAACTTACCCCTGAAATTTCCTGTCGGGATTTCGTTCTGAAATTCTGTCATATTCAATTCATAATCGTTGTACGTTCCTTCCAGCCTCATATCGCCTTTTTTATTCAAATAGGAATAGGAGCCTGAAACCGATGTACTATCGATATCTAAATACATCCTGCACTCATATCCGCCTATATTTCCTTTTAGCCAGTACGAATAAACAACAGGGATATCCACTTGGCCATCTGTATATTCATTCTCTTCTGAATCATCGCCAACATATTCATCAACAGTAGCTTGCAGCTCTGCTTCCTGAGTTTTTTTCTTACATGAAAAGGGCAGGAAAATAATCAGCAGTATGTATACGTATCTCAAATTCATTCGTTCCCCAGTAATATATTCGTAACACAAGTGCCTGCCGGTACCATCGGATATACCATCCCTTTGTTTTCCACTTGTACGTCCAGCAGGTATGCTCCTTTATGATCCAGCATTTCAGCTATAGCTGTATCCAGGTCTTCTCGTCTCTCTATCTTTTTTCCCGGAATATTATAAGCTTCGGCTATCTTCACAAAATCGGGATTCATCATTATCGTTTCAGAATATCTTTCTTCAAAGAACAATTCCTGCCATTGGCGAACCATACCGAGAAAATGGTTATTCAGTATAATAATCTTCACATCTACATTGTATTGCATGATCGTTCCCAACTCCTGAATAGTCATCTGCATGCCGCCATCTCCGACAAAAAGGCACACTGTACGACCGGGCGCCCCATATTTTGCGCCAATAGCTGCCGGTAATCCGAATCCCATTGTGCCCAATCCGCCGGATGTAACCACACTACGGCTACGGGTGTATTTGAAATAACGTACGCCCATCATCTGGTGCTGACCCACATCAGTTACCAATACGGCATCATTATCTGTTGCTGCGGATACTTTATTTATCACTTCACCCATTTTCAACCGGCCGGATCCAGGATATAATTCTTTGTTTATAACTGCCTCCTGTTCTTTGTTATAACATTCATTAAACTCGTTGAGCCATCCGGCATGGCTGGCATTCTTCAACAATTCCGTCACCGGCGGTAACGATTCTTTTACATCTCCCAATACACGGGCTGCAACAAGAACATTTTTATTTATTTCTGCCTTATCTATATCGAAATGGATAACCTTTGCTTGTTTTGCATAAGTATTCAGATCTCCGGTTACACGGTCATCAAACCGCATCCCGATGGCTATGAGCACATCACACTCATTTGTTTTCAGGTTGGGACCTATATTACCATGCATACCCAACATCCCTACATGCAGCGGATGATTGGATGGAACAGCAGAAAGCCCGAGTATTGTAGATGCAGCGGGAATCCCTGCTTTTTCGAGGAAGGTAAGCAATTCTTTTTCCGCATTGCCAAGTATAACACCTTGCCCGACCAGAGCTAATGGCTTTTTTGCTTCGTTTATAATTTTTGCAGCCATCTCCACTTCACCCATCCTTACTTCTGGTTTAGGCTGATAGCTGCGAATAAAGTCCACCTTCTTATAGCTGTAATTTTCTAATTTTCCGAACTGGGCATCTTTGGCAATATCCAAAATGACAGGCCCCGGCCGGCCGGTAGAGGCTATGTAAAAAGCTCTTGCAACTGCCCATGGAATATCTTCAGCCCTACGGATTTGATACGCCCATTTGGTTATAGGTTGGGTAATACCTACAACATCGGCTTCCTGAAAGGCATCGCTTCCTAACAAAGAGGAGGCAACCTGTCCCGAAATAACAACAAGCGGCGTGCTATCTATCATAGCATCGGCAATACCTGTTACAGTGTTAGTAGCGCCGGGTCCCGATGTGACGAGAGCAACTCCGGTTTTTCCCGATGTCCGGGCATATCCCTGCGCCGCATGAGTTGCACCTTGTTCGTGACGGACGAGGATGTGGTTTATCTTATCTTTATAGTCGTACAAACAATCGAATACAGGCATTATAGCGCCACCCGGGTATCCGAAAATTGTATCTACTCCCTCGTTTAATAACGATTGGATAAGAGCTTCGCTTCCTGTTATGGGATTAACAGGATTGTCATTGCGGACTTGATCCGCAATCCCCTGAGAATTATTAATGTTCTTTTTCATTGCTCTATTCTAATGATAAGTCATCCCAAGTAGGATTAAAGTTTTCTATTAATTTGTTTTTCCAATGACACGGTTTTATTCTATTATCCTGATTCCCCCCAGATCTGCCGAACTAACCATATTGGCATAGGCTTTCAGGGCTTTCGATACATTACGTTCCCTATCAGGCTTGAAAGCCAGTTTGCCTTTAGATAATTCCTGCCGGCGACGCGACTCCAGCTCATCGTCGGATAATTTCACATTTATCGAACGGCCGGGTATATCTATTTCAATAATATCGCCATCTTTTACCAAGCCGATAGCCCCACCTGATGCAGCTTCCGGAGAAATATGCCCGATAGAAAGACCTGAAGTGCCTCCTGAAAAACGCCCATCGGTAATGAGGGCACATTCTTTCCCCAAATGCCTGGATTTAATATACGAAGTGGGGTAGAGCATCTCTTGCATTCCCGGCCCTCCTTTTGGCCCTTCGTAGGTAATAACTACAACGTCGCCGGCCATTACTTTCCCTTTAAGGATACCCTCGCATGCTGCATCCTGGGAATGAAACACTTTGGCAATACCCGAAAATTTGAAAATACTTTCGTCCACGCCCGCGGTTTTCACGACACAACCATTGAGGGCGATATTTCCTTTCAAAACAGCTAAACCGCCATCTTTAGTATAGGCGTGTTCCATATCGCGTATACATCCGGCCGCTCTATCGGTATCCAATGCAGGGTAATAACAATCCTGCGATCCCATGGACAGATTGAACCGGTTAGCCGGAGCCGACTTATACAGTAATTCAGCTTCTCCTGACGGATTGTTTTTTGTTATATCATAGTTTTCTATTGCCTGTCCCAATGTCATGCCATCAACACGGCAAACAGAATTGTCGATAAGCTTGGCCTTATCCAGCTCGTTCAGGATACCCAATATACCACCCGCTCTATTTACATCCTGTATATGATATTTTTGCGTATTGGGCGCCACTTTGCACAAACACGGCACATTGCGGGAAAGTTTATCTATATCATCCATTGTGAAATCAACTTCCCCTTCCTGTGCAATAGCTAAAAGGTGAAGTATTGTATTCGTAGAGCCGCCCATTGCTATATCTAATGTCATGGCGTTAAGGAATGCCGGTTTTGTCGCTATTTTTCTTGGCAGAACGGATTCGTCACCATCCCTGTAATACTTATATGCATTTTCCACGATTTGTTTTGCGGCATTTTTAAACAATTCCGAACGGTTTGCATGCGTTGCCACAACAGTTCCGTTCCCCGGTAATGCCAGCCCGATAGCTTCGTTCAGGCAGTTCATGGAGTTAGCTGTAAACATCCCCGAACAAGATCCGCATGTGGGGCAAGCCGCGCGTTCTATAGCACCGACTTCTTCATCGGAAACGGCATCATCGGCCGCTTTTATCATAGCATCGATCAGATCGAGATGCCGGTTATCCAGTTCTCCGGCTTCCATCGGCCCCCCTGACACAAATATCGATGGAATATTCAAACGCATGGTAGCCATCAGCATTCCGGGAGTAATTTTATCACAATTGCTTATGCATATCATAGCATCTGCCTTGTGAGCATTTACCATATATTCCACGCTATCGGCAATCAGGTCACGCGAGGGAAGGGAGTACAACATTCCATCGTGTCCCATTGCTATACCATCGTCTATGGCAATAGTATTGAATTCGGCGGCAAAACAGCCCAAATTTTCTATCCCGGCTTTTACTTTTTGTCCTATCTCATGTAAATGAACGTGACCCGGAACAAATTGTGTGAAAGAATTTACTATTGCAATCAGCGGTTTCCCCATCTGTTCCTCCTTCATGCCGTTTGCTCTCCAAAGGGCTCTGGCTCCGGCCATGCGACGGCCTAGTGTACTGGCTGAACTTCTTAATTCAAATCCCATATTATTATCAGTTCTTATAAAAAAAGCCTTTCCCATATCTGAGAAAGGCTTATGTTGTTTTTATTCCTTAGCTATATCATTTGACTAATACATACCTTTCTCATTTATTCCAACCGACGAGGAGAATAATGTTGAGGAGGAGGACATGTAAAAAGCAATTTGTCATTATTTTCACCATTAAAGCGTACACAAAGTTATAAACTTTTTTCTTAAAACAAATTTTATCTGATTTTTTTTAAGTTGTTCAGGAAACTAGTCTGATTTAAATTATTCTTTCAAAAGTGGATATCTTATATTATTTTTGCATCTCAAACAAAAATGTACCACATTGAAATTATCAGCATTACAGGAAATTTTCGAGACTCATAAGAATGTTCCGGCAATCACAAAACTGGTATCCGATCATAAAAACCTTTATATAAAAGGCTTGCATGGATCTTCTGCGACGATGCTGTCTGCTTCGTTGTTCCATAAAACAGGGAATAGTTTTTTATATGTACTGAACGATTCGGAAAGCGCCGGTTATTTTTACCATGATTTGATCCAGATATTGGGAACAGATAATGTCTACTTTTTTCCATCGGCATACAAACGAGCTATAAAGTACGGGCAAATAGATGCTGCATACGAGATTCTTCGTACGGAAGTTCTGGGCAAATTGCAAGCCGGCGAAGAACATGTTATCATCGTATCTTATCCGGAGGCTTTGGCCGAAAAAGTGGTAGCCAAAGACATTCTGGAGAAAAATACAATTCAAATTTCCGTAAATGAAGAAATAGACAGAAACTTTGTGTCGGAAATGTTAGATAGTTTTGGCTTCGAATATGTGGACTATGTATATGAACCCGGGCAATATGCCATACGGGGCAGTATTCTCGATGTTTTTTCTTTTTCCTATGAATTTCCGTACCGTATCGACTTTTTCGGTGACGAAGTAAGCACTATCAGGACATTCGATATAGAAACCCAGTTGTCGAAAGAGAAACTGGAAAGGATACAGGTTATCCCTGATATGCAAAAGTCGGATTTGGAGCGGGAATCGCTGCTTAATCTGATGCCAAAGAGTACAATTATCGGATTTAAAGACTATGGATGGGCAAAAGACAAGGTTGAAGTCGTATTCAATGATTCTACCATACTCGACAATCCTGAATATGAAAAAGACATACAAAAGAAACTTATCACCGCAAATGAATATTCTTCTGTAATAGAGAGATTTAAACATATACATTTTGGAAATAAGCCTCATATTACAGTTGATGCGACAATAGAATTCAATACTTATCCGCAACCCTCTTTCCATAAGAACTTTGACCTGATTGGCGAGACACTTCATAAATATATAGAACAAGGTTATAAAATATATATTCTCAGCGATAGCGAAAAGCAGCAAAAACGTTTACAAACAATATTTGAAGACAGGAACGACAATATTGATTTTATACCTGTAGACAGGACTTTATCCGAAGGATTCATTGACGAAACGCTCAAAGTTTGTTGCTTTACCGATCACCAGCTATTCGATCGTTTTCATAAGTATAATCTGAAGTCGGACAGGGTACGGTCGGGTAAATTCGCCTTATCGTTGAAGGAGCTGCAACAGTTCCAGATTGGAGACTACATCGTGCATGTCGATCATGGGGTGGGGCAGTTTGGAGGTCTTGTACGATCGGACATGAACGGGAAAATGCAAGAGCTGATAAAACTTATATACTTGAATAACGATTCTATTTTCGTATCGCTGCATGCCCTGCATAAGATATCGAAATACAGGGGAAAAGAAGGAGAGCCGCCACGTATAAATAAATTAGGAACCGGAGCGTGGAACAAGATAAAGGAAAAAGCGAAAAGCAAGGTTAAGGATATAGCCAGGGATCTTATTAAACTGTATGCCAAGCGGCGGGAGGAAGAAGGTTTTAAGTATTCGCCCGACTCTTTTCTGCAACATGAGTTGGAAGCATCCTTCATTTACGAAGACACACCTGATCAGACAAAGGCTACAGTTGATGTTAAGCAAGATATGGAGAGCGGCAAACCAATGGATCGTCTTATTTGCGGCGACGTTGGCTTCGGTAAGACGGAAGTTGCCATCAGAGCCGCCTTTAAAGCGGTGGCAGATAATAAGCAGGTTGCCGTGTTGGTGCCGACTACGGTACTTGCATACCAGCATTATCAGACTTTTAAGGAACGATTGAAAGATTTTCCATGCCGGGTAGAATATATAAGCAGGGCCCGCACGGCAAGTCAAATAAGTGAGACACTCAAAGATTTGAAAGATGGAAGAGTAGATATTCTGATCGGCACACACCGCATAGTAAGTAAGGATGTGCAATTTAAGGACTTAGGTCTATTGATAATAGATGAAGAACAGAAGTTTGGCGTTGCTGTAAAGGACAAATTAAAGCAATTGAAATCCAATGTGGATACATTAACAATGACTGCAACACCAATTCCCCGTACACTTCAGTTTTCCCTGATGGGCGCCCGGGACTTGTCGGCGATAACCACTCCACCGCCCAATCGTTATCCGATACAAACAGAGGTACATACATTCGATCCTCAAATAATACGGGAGGCTATTGAATTTGAAATGAGCCGGAATGGTCAAGTCTTTTTTATTAATAACAGAATAAAAAACATTTACGAACTGGAGGATATTATTCGCCGCGAAGTACCGGATGCGCGTATTGCCGTAGGCCACGGACAAATGGATCCCGCCAAACTGGAATCTGTTATTATTGACTTTGTAAACTACGAATATGATGTGCTTATTGCAACCACAATTGTAGAGTCGGGAATAGACATTCCGAATGCAAATACGATCATTATAAATAATGCTCAAAACTTCGGGCTGAGCGACTTACATCAATTGCGGGGCAGGGTAGGGCGCAGCAACAAAAAAGCATTTGCCTATCTGTTGGCGCCGCCTCTGCACACTCTTAGCCCTGAAGCAAGGCGCCGCTTACAAGCTATTGAGAATTTCTCTGAATTGGGGCATGGCTTTCACATTGCGATGCAGGATTTGGATATTCGTGGCGCCGGAAACATGTTGGGTGCGGAGCAAAGCGGATTTATCGCAGATCTGGGCTATGAAGTATATCAGAAAATATTGACCGAAGCTGTATCTGAACTGAAAAATGAAGAGTTTGCCGATCTTTATCACGGAACAGAAGGTGACGAAAAAATAGAAGGAGATAACTTTGTAGATGATGTGCAGATAGAAAGCGATCTGGAGCTCTTGTTTCCTGCGACATATATACCCAACGATTCGGAAAGAATTACTCTATATCGCGAACTGGATAATATGGAGAGGGAAACCGACATTAACAATTTCAGAATAAGACTTGAAGACCGTTTCGGTCAAATCCCGACAGAAGGGCAAGAGCTGATTATGGTAGTCCGCCTTCGTATATTAGCTAAAGCACTTGGAATAGAGAAGGTTGTGCTAAAAGGTGGACGTATGAGCCTGTTTCTTATATCCAATCCGGAATCGCCTTATTATCAATCTAAAGCATTTGACAAATTATTGAACTACATTCAGAAATACCCTCGCAGCTGCGAATTGAAAGAGCGAAACGGGAAGCGTTCGGTTTCTATACAGTACATTCCGAATGTAGAAACAGCATGCATGGCTCTTATGGAAATAATAGGCTGATTTCAGCGGATAATAAGATAAGAAACTGTTTAAATTTTAGCGAAAAAGATTATTATAGGATTAGAAAAAGATTTGCTATAAAATTTAAACAATTTCTAAATTATACTAATATTTTTTTCTTTTTAGTCTTTCCTTAATGACCCAATAAGTCATTTCTCTAAAAAAATGTATCTTTGCCTAAATTTGACAAAAGAACCAAACTATGTTATTGTCTCTTTTTGAAAAGATAGGCCAATATACCCTTCTCCTGCAAAAGGTATTCGCTAAACCTCAACGATGGAGAGTATTTTTTCGTCAGTTTTTTGATGAAATAAGTAAACTTGGAGTAAATTCCATATGGATTGTTGTTATTATTTCGTTCTTTATCGGAGCGGTTATCGTAGTGCAGATAAAGTTGAATATCGATTCTCCGTTTATGCCCAGTTATACAGTAGGATACGTTTCGCGCGAAATTCTGATTTTAGAATTTTCATCCACTATTATGTGCCTAATTCTGGCTGGTAAAGTAGGCTCGAATATAGCATCGGAAATAGGAACCATGCAGGTAACGGAACAAATCGATGCCTTAGAAATCATGGGCATCAACTCGGCGAATTATATCATCTTGCCTAAAATAGCTGCTTTAATGGCATTTATTCCGGTATTGGTTGTCTTCAGTATGTTTTTCGGAGTAATAGGAGGGTATGCCGTCTGTATAATGGGAGAAGTAATGCCTGCCGATACCTTCCAGTACGGACTTCAATTTTTTTTTAAAGAATTCTATGTCTGGTATGCCATAGTCAAAACAATCGTTTTTGCGTTCATTATAGCCTCTGTTGCTTCTTATTATGGTTATTTTGCCCGCGGAGGCTCTTTGGATGTCGGCAAAGCCAGTACCGACTCGGTAGTAATGAGCAGTATCCTCATTCTTGTAGCAGACTTATTGCTCACCCAATTGATGATGTCATGATAGAAGTTAAGAACTTATATAAGTCTTTTGATGAAAGGGAAGTCCTGAAAGATATAAACATAGTCTTTGAAGAAGGCGAAACGAATCTTATCATAGGACGAAGCGGGTCAGGCAAGACTGTATTGTTGAAGAATTTAGTAGGTTTGATGCGCCCTACAAGCGGGCAAATACTTTATGACGGGCGTGATCTCACTAAGATGAGAGCCGCCGAAGTAAAGGAGCTCCGGCAGGAGATGGGAATGATATTTCAAGGTTCGGCATTGTTCGATTCAATGACTGTATTTGAGAACGTTAACTTTCCGCTTATGATGTTCTCAAAAATGTCGAAAGCGGAGCGGACGAGGCGTACCCGGTTTTGCCTTGAAAGGGTAAATCTGGGTGATTCGGGGCATCTTTACCCGTCCGAAATAAGTGGAGGAATGATGAAACGGTCAGCCATAGCACGGGCTATAGCGCTGAATCCCAAATATTTGTTTTGCGATGAACCAAATTCAGGACTCGATCCCCAGACATCACTGGTTATTGATGAACTTATCTCGGATATAACAAAAGAATATAGTATCACGACGGTTATCAACACCCATGATATGAATTCGGTAATGGGAATCGGAGAGCGTATAAATTTCATAAAAGAAGGCGAATTGCGATGGCAGGGAACTAGCAAGGATGTAATGTCGTCTGACAATGAAGATTTTAACGACTTTGTGTTTGCTTCCGATTTATTCAAGAAAGTTAAAGCAGCAGAAGAAGAAAAAGATTTGTAAAGAGGGTGTGTCAAGGCACGGACAAATGTCCGCGCCAAGCGGGGGGGGTATTTATATCCCTACCTGTCAGAATTTTTCTTCTTATTTATTCAGCGTTGCTGAGAGTAATTTCTAAACGAGTAATCTTGTTATCCTTTATTTCCATATGATAATCCAAGGCGACCGGGCTTCCGTCAAAATCTCCTGAAACAACAGCAGTAAGAACAGCCGTTGAACCGGTTT
>JAISES010000188.1 GCA_031263965.1 Prevotella sp.
GAGCCATTTTCTTTTATCTAACTCATATTCTCTCATATTCTCTTCATAATCCTTTGTATTAAGAATTTTTACATCAAAGGTGTAATGTTCAAATTCTGATATGTCTGCAAAGTACTTCAATACGTAGCACTTATTCTTTTCCCGCATCCAGTTATAAGCAATATCTTGATTTCCAAGCATGGCTGATAAACTATATAAAATTTCAGGTCTATGACTTACTCCGCCGCCGTAACGAAGAACATTTCTGCAACAAAAGAATCCATTTATTTGATGATCCTCATATAGCTTACGAATTACATTGTTTTTATATCTACCCTTACTGCCTGGAAAAGAATATTCATCCTTTTCCTCAATAGAAAATAGCTCACTCTTGTATTCAATTATCTTCTTTGCTAAGTCTATTTTTATCCCTTGATCTCGAAGATAATTACCCAAAGGAGTATCAGAGTTGATAGTATCCTGTAGATTCATTAACCCATATTTTTTGATTGTCTCACATCTATCATTGTTTGTCGTTACATGCAAGGATACAAGGTTTAAATCGCCCCTCATTATAGCTGCATCTTCAATGCAGAAATGTTCTGTAAAATCCTGTACACGATAAATATATTTTTGTTCTGAAACAAATTTTAGTATATCTTCACCTTTTACATTAAGCCAATCTTCTAAAGATTTTAAAGCATCGAAGGCTGCTGTAATATCTACTTTAAACGCCATTAGCTTAACCTCACCTCGCAAAAATCAGCAGAAAAATATGCAAATAACTTGCCTTATTATACCATGAAGGGTTATAATATTCTATTAAAACAGAAAAAGCTGTAGGCTCTTATGAGCCTACAAGCTTTTTCTGTTCTTTATTTTGTTTACCATAAAAGATAACGCCGGAGCAGTGCTTCGGCGTCATTTTGCTTCGCTTGCCGGACGACGTAGGTAATCAATTCATCCGGCGTCGGAATGTCCCCCCTTCGAGGTATCTCGGCCCATTGCTCCTGTACTTTGGGGTCGGGGTTATTGAACCCTGCCTGTATAGCAGCCTCAATTTCTCGGCGGACTTCCTCCACCGTGGTATTGTGCTCTGCCGCAATCCTTTCAAAGATATATTTCTCCGAAATCCGTCACTTTCTCACCTCCTGTCCATAAGACCCCGCTTGTATCAAAGCGTTTCAAAATTTTTTATATTTTTTTTCGTCTTGCATCTTCTGGCTTACTTGCGTCTTTGGGTATCGCCCAAACTCGGCTAAAACGTATGACACCGGGTATGCGGTTTTCCCCGCATAGCTTCTGTATGCGGCGCTCGGAGATACCCCATTTTGCCGCTGCCTCTTTTATTGAGATATAGTACTACAGTTGTAAACGAATGACAAAGGGTGTATACTACCAAAAGGGGTGGTATAGATGAATTTGGAGCATATCAGAGAAACAATCGAACAAGAGCTCGCCAACATGATGGAAAGGATAGGCGAAAATTTCTCTGACAGGCGAGGGAGACAACTGGCAAAGCAGTATGTAACCGGGTTAATGAGTACAGCTGAGCGAAAAAACGGGTGGCAGTTAGCAGAAACGTTGGGTCAAAAAACACCATATGCGATACAGCAATTCCTTTATCGAGGGGGCTGGGCTGCGGACGATTTGAGAGATGACTTGCGTACATACGTAAAAGATACTCTGGGCGATTCTGGGGGCGTATTGGTAGTCGATGAAACAGGTTTTTTGAAAAAAGGAAAGAAATCCGCAGGCGTAATGCGTCAATATAGCGGCACGGCAGGCCGCATTGAAAATTGCCAGATCGGCGTATTCCTGACCTATGCCGCTCCCAAAGGATTTGCTGTTATTGACCGGGGCCTATATCTGCCAAAAGAATGGGTGGAAGATATTGTTCGGCGCCGTGAGGCAGGCATACCGGAGGGAACCGAATTTACAACGAAGCCAAAACAGGCACTGAATATGATGAAAGCCGCTTATCGCGCTGACACACCCTTTTCCTGGGTAACAGCAGACAGCGTGTATGGAGATTTCCGAGATATTGCTATGTGGCTGGAATCTATATCAAAGGGCTATGTCATGGCGGTTTCGGGTAAAGCCTATGTTTGGCAAGGTTTCAGACAGCACAGAGTGAGCACGATACTCAGCGTCTTGCCGGATACGGGGTGGGAACGCATTAGCAGTGGAGCCGGTTCGAAAGGCGAACGCTATTACGACTGGCTTTCTATTCCAATTAACAGTCCACCTGTGGATGGCTGGAAAAAAAGCCTGCTAGTTCGCGCCAGCACCACAAACAGGCAAGATGTCCGCGCCTTTATCTGCTTTTATCCCGATGGCACTTCACTGAATAAGCTCGCGGAAATAGCTGGCGTCCGGTGGACAGTTGAGCAAAGCTTTGAAGAAGCGAAAGGCGAGCTCGGGCTGGATCACTATGAAGTGCGTAGCTACAGCGGGTGGTATAAACATATTACCTTATCCTGCTGGGCACTGGCGCTGTTGGCTGCGTTAAAAATGCGTGCAACGGAACCTGATTTCCAAGCCGCCATTGATCCGTTATCTTCCGGCAGTATGAACAGCTTTAAAAAGGGGCGGGGTCTTTGATTCCTTTATCAAAGGCTGAACTCCGTAAGTTAGCTTGGAGATTCCTTTCAGAAAGCATTTTTATCTTTCGGCCAGCGTTATTCCCGTTTCAATGGCTGCTCTGGCGGCGTATCCATCAAACCGTTGCTAAAAACTGCCATTATAAACGGCATATCATTCGTTTACAACTGTAGTACTAAGCCACATATCCCCTAGTATTTCAGATATGTTTTGTAAGGCGGTTACAGGAGCAAGCGCAAGTAAGCGAAAATTATATGCTGATACGCAACTAGTAATTATGGAATATAAAAACTGCATCCTTCTTAACGGTATAAACCTTGGTACGCTAAAAGACGATTTGCTTGACCGTAGTATTCTAATTGCACTCAAAAAACCAAATGCAATAGAGATAATGTCTGACAAGGAATATTGGGATAACTTCAATAAAGATATTCCATACATTTTAGGTGGTGCATTTACGGTTTTAGCAAAAGCCATGAGTTTATTTAATCCCGACTGCCCTAAGAGCGGCTTTCGTCTAATTGATTATGTGGACTGGGGATATGCGATAGCAGAAGCTATGGGTGGCTTGGGTCAAGAATATATAAACGCGCTTAAAACAAATCATAAGGAAAAGAACCAAGCGTTAATTGCATCAAATGCGCTATGTGTTGCTATTCGTGAGTTTATGCGGGATAAAGACAGTTGGAAAGGTCAAACCAGCACTTTATTAACTCACCTTGACAATATCGCTAACGAAAAAAGGCTCGGCAAAAATGAGCGAAATTG
>JAISES010000510.1 GCA_031263965.1 Prevotella sp.
TGAATAAGACTATCAACTGGAAACCTGAATCGACAGGAACAGGACGCTTCGGTAAATGGCTCGAAAATCTGCAAGACTGGAATCTCAGCCGTAGCCGTTACTGGGGTACTCCGTTGCCAATATGGAGGACAGAAGACGGAAAAGAAGAAAAATGCATCGGTTCTGTAAAAGAATTATATGCAGAAATGCAAAAGGCTGTTGATGCGGGAGTAATGAAAGATATACCTTGGAAAGGATTTGAGATAGAGAATCCGGATAAGGCAAATTATGAAAAGATAGACCTTCATCGCCCGTATGTGGATGATATAGTACTTGTTTCCGGTTCGGGACAACCGATGATGCGTGAGAAAGACCTCATAGATGTTTGGTTCGATTCGGGTGCGATGCCTTTTGCCCAGGTATTTTATCCCAATATCAGCGAAGAAGAGTTTGCTAAAATATATCCTGCCGACTTCATTGCCGAAGGGGTAGACCAGACCCGCGGATGGTTCTTTACATTGCATGCCATATCTACAATGATAAAAGACAGTGTGTCTTTTAAAAATGTAGTATCGAACGGTCTTGTCCTGGACAAGAACGGCAATAAGATGTCGAAAAGCAAAGGAAACGCAGTGAATCCGTTCGAGACAATTGAAAAATACGGTTCCGATCCGTTGCGCTGGTATATGATCACCAATGCTTCGCCGTGGGATAACCTGAAATTCGATCCGGAAGGAGTTGAAGAGGTGCGCCGTAAGTTCTTCGGCACGCTATACAATACATATTCATTTTTTGCATTATATGCAAATGTCGATAAGTTTGCGTTTTCGGAAGCTTTAATTCCCGTATCGGAAAGGCCGGAGATAGATCGTTGGATCATATCTCTTCTCAATACGCTGGTAAAAGATGTGGACGAGTTCTACAATACATACGAGCCAACAAAGGCCGGACGTGCCATATCGGACTTTGTCAATGATAATTTGAGTAACTGGTATGTTCGCCTCAACAGGAAACGTTTCTGGGGCGGAGAGATGACCGGGGATAAATTGTCAGCTTACCAGACTCTGTACACTTGCCTGGAGACAGTCGCAAAGTTGATGGCTCCAATTTCACCTTTTTATGCAGACAAGTTGTTCTGCGACCTGATCGCTGTAACAGGGCGGGAGAGAGTAGCCTCGGTGCATTTATCCGGTTATCCTGCTTACGAATTATCGGTAGTGGATAAACGATTAGAGGAGCGTATGCAGATAGCACAGGACATATCGTCGGCAGTATTGGCTTTGCGCCGCAAGGAAAGTATAAAAGTGCGCCAGCCGCTTATGCAGATAATGATACCTGTTCTTACCGGACAGCAAAAGGATGATGTAGAAGCTGTGCGCGATTTGATACTGAGCGAGGTTAACGTTAAGGAACTTCAGTATGTAGATAATGCTGCGGGTATCTTAGTTAAGAGGGTAAAACCTGACTTTAAAAAGCTGGGGCCTCGTTATGGTAAAATAATGAAACAGTTGGCCGCCCGGGTTCAGGCTATGGAGCAGGAAGCGATTATCAGATTTGAAAAAGAAGGAAATTATTCTTTTGATATTCAAGGACAGGCAGCTATAATCGAACTTGCCGATGTTGAGATAATCTCAGAAGACATACCCGGATGGTTGGTTGCTAACGCCGGTAAGCTGACTGTAGCATTGGATATAACTATAACAGATGATCTGAGGAAAGAAGGTATAGCCCGCGAACTGGTGAATCGTATACAAAATATACGTAAATCCAGCGGATTTGATATCACAGACAGAATAAGCATAAAAATATCTGATCGAGAGGAGGTCAGGGATGCAATTTCAAATTATAAAGAATACATCGCGTCTCAGGTTTTGGCAGACAATATAGAATTATCGGAAGTAACCAATGGACAGGAGGTAGATATGGATGACTATATTTTACGTTTGTCGGTAGAGAAAGTCTGATAAAAAGTATTACCTTTAGAGATAAGAAAAAAACAGGATTGTTTAACTTTTAAAAAATGAAGTTATGTCAGAAAAAACAAGATATTCGGATGAGGAACTAAACGAATTCCGTGATATTATCCTTGAAAAATTGAACAAGGCTAAAAAAACATATGACGACCTGAGAGCTATTATTACCAACTCGGATGGTAATGATGTGACAGATACTTCTCCCACATTCAAGGTGCTGGAAGAGGGCGCATCTACACTATCGAAGGAAGAGGCAGGACGTTTGGCCCAGAATCAGATGAAGTTTATCCAAAACTTGCAGTCGGCACTTATCCGCATCGAAAACAAGACATATGGTATTTGTCGCGAAACAGGGAAGCTGATTCCGAAAGAACGCCTGCGTGCTGTTCCTCATGCTACATTGAGTATAGAAGCTAAGAATAGCGGAGTAAAATAAAACGATCGGAATGATGATGGAGATGAAGAGAAAATAGATGTACCGATACTTCTTTTTTTTCTTCGTTTTCTTTTCGGTATAAATACAAGTATATGGATAAGAGAAAATTGGGGTTAATTGCGATATTGGTTGTAGCATTAGTATTGATTATTGATCAGGCATCTAAAGTATGGGTCAAAACACACATGCCTTTGGGCGAAATGATCGAAATCACCAATTGGTTTAAAATACATTTTGTCGAAAACCCCGGCATGGCTTTCGGATGGGAATTTGGAGGCAAACTATTCCTTTCCCTGTTCCGTATTGTTGCAATCGGTTTTATCGGGTATTACTTGTACGGCCTTGTAAAAGACGGATATAAAAAAGGCTATATTATTTGTGTCTCGCTTATTATGGCCGGAGCCTTCGGAAATATTATAGACAGTATATTTTATGGTGAAATATTTTCGGCAAGCTATCCCGGACATGTGGCTTCCCTCGTATCTTTTGGCGAAGGATATTCCAACTGGTTGCATGGAAACGTGGTAGATATGCTCTCTTTTCCATTGATTGAAGGTACATTTCCTTCATGGTTACCCAAATGGGGTGGGGAAGACTTTATATTTTTCAGTCCCATTTTTAATATTGCCGATTCTGCTATAACTGTAGGAATTTTTATACTCCTTATTTTCTATCGTAAGACATTAGCCCTATCTTTGGAAAAGAAAGAAAAGAACAAAGCCTGATTATGCGGCGTCCTGTCATTTATATTATAATAGTATTCTCTACTATCGTTGCTTTTTGCTCATGCGGCCAAAGGCCCGGGTATGTAATACCTGAAAATAAAATGATGGACATCCTGTATGATATACGGTTGGCGCAGGCAATATATAGTAATAATTATCAATTTTATGCCGACTCGCTAAAGGATGCCCTTGTGGCCGGAGTTCTGGAAAAGTATGATGTTACACAGGCCCAACTCGATACTTCTCTGGTTTGGTATGCCGACAATATCGATCAGTACAGAATAATCAACGACTCGGTTACATCATGGTTAAGAGCTAAAAGCAACCTTCTGGCGGAACAGAAATCCAAGAGGGAAATGAAATTGTCCCAACAGGACTATTTAATACCTCCGTTTTACTATTTAAATGAATTTACACCTACGTTCAGGTTCGATATCGATTCGGTTAAAATTAAAACGATAAATCTGTCCTCTTTTATATTGTCATTCGATGTCCTGGGCTTAAGCCCGTTGCATAAAGCCGATGCTGCTGTGTACTTTACATATAAGGATACATTAGTGAGAAACTCTTATGATATAAATGAAAATACGGGTTATACCATTGCAAAACCGCAGTTGCCGGACAGCTTATTGAAGAGTATTTCCGGGTATATTCACGTTGATAAAAAGATAGGAGCTTCTACCCTGGTGACGTTGTATAATATAAGCTACTCCGATTCCACGGCTGTGAAGGATAATCCAACCCTTCCTCCCGATAAATTGAAGCATCCGGCAGATCAACCCGCTAAGGTAGAGATGATACATGATAGGGACATTGAGCCAATAAAACCCGATACATTAAAGGAGATTGATCCGGCTTTGCTGAGAAAACGCATAACCAAATAATATGAGGCGTTACTATTCTCATTATACCTTTATTTATCCTGATACTTATGTGAAAAATTGCATTGTAGAAATGGATGACAACCGGAAGATTCTCAGGTTTTTTCCCTTTACTAAAGAAATGGAGAAGACTGAATTTTATACCGGTCATTTACTCTTTCTTCCATTAAATGATCTGTTTACTAATTCAGAGCTAAATAACTTAGTGTCAGGTAAATATTTTTCTATTGATACGAAAAAGGAAAATTTCGATTCTAATATACGATATGGAGTATATACCCTTGATGGAGATACAATCTTGTAAATAAAGAGAATACTATGAATAAAGATATATCGGTAGGAGTTATAATTTCTACTTATAATAATCCGGAATGGCTGAAAAAGACATTGTGGGGATATACTTGTCAAACATATTCTGATTTTGAATTGATTATAGCTGATGACGGGTCCGATGACAGGACAAGAGAGTTGATAGAGCTTTTTAGAAAT
>JAISES010000197.1 GCA_031263965.1 Prevotella sp.
AAAAGGTTATAGCAGAAGGTTACACGCTCGAGCCTGAGTATCAGAAGCTTTTCAATGCAGATAATCATAAACGTACCAATGAAATAATATTTGCCCTTCCGGTCGATGCTGACAATACCGTATCGTGGGGTTCTACCACTTATATTATTTGCGGGGAGGTAAGTAATACTTCCGATAATCAGAAACCTGAGGATTACGGTGTAACAAGCGGATGGGGTATGTTCCGCATTCGTGGCGAGATACCTGAATTATTCAAAGGATCGGATAATGACAAGCGTAAACTGTTCTTTACAGAAGGACAGACCCAATACCTTGACGTTATCGATAATCAAACCAATGGATACTTTGTTAGCAAGTGGACTAATCTTACCGATGACGGCGCGGTGGCATCTAATACGGTTGATGGCGGCGTTGATACGGATTTCCCTATGTTCCGTCTTGCAGATGTATATCTGATGCTGGCCGAAGCGACAGTACGCGGAGGTTCGGGCGCAACTACTACCGAAGCTTTAGGTTATGTGAACGATTTGCGCAAACGGGCTTTCGGCGATGCATACGAGACAGAAGGCAAATTAAGCCTGTCTAATATTACGGATGTCAAGTTCTTCTTAGACGAACGTGCCCGTGAATTGTATTGGGAATGTACCCGCCGTACAGACCTGATCCGGTTCGACAGATTTACGACAGCTAATTATATATGGCAATGGAAAGGTGGTGTGAAAGACGGCAGAGCGGTGGATAGCAAATACGATATTTATCCGGTACCGGCTACAGACCTCACTGCCAATCCTAATTTAAGTAATCCTAATTATTAATGACCTTCACTTACCTAAATATGAAAACAATAGGAATAAAAACTTTTTTCAGGGCAGTTATATCAATCGTATTGATGACTTCCTGTGAGAATGACGGGGATAAAATATATCTGTCGAGCCTCGAAGGGGATGAGCTGATAGCTACGGAAAGTAATATAGTTCTATCTAAAGACAATGCGGCGCAAACAGCCCTTTCCCTGACTTGGACTAAAAGCACGTTAGCGGTAAGCAATGCGGATATGTCCGCACCGGACGTTATTGCTACTTATATACAGGTTTCTACTCATAGTGATTTTTCTTCAAACATACAGCAATCGAAGGAAACCAATTTGTGGAAATCATATACCGTAGCCGAATTAAATGCACTGTCCAAGAATCTGAGCATAGAACCCGGGATAGAAATACCTGTCTATTTCCGTCTTAGCGCCGCAACAGGAAATAACATAGCGCCCGTATACAGCAATATTATTACAGTCAATGTAACTTCATACCTGATAGACATGAGTATAGGCTTTATTTTGAATAGTGAGAAAGTAGATACGGGCCTGACTTTGGCTTCGCCTGAATTAAACGGTGTTTATACCGGCTTTATGGGCGCAGCAGGATGGTATAACTATTATTTGAGCGAAGGAGATGGTACTATCTGGGGTAACGTAGGGGTAGACGGTTCAGCCTTCTTGTTGTCGTCTGAAGCCGACATGTGGAATCTCTGGTTCCCTGAAGTAAGCGGATGTTATTATGTTGAAGTCAATACGATCAAAAAACAATGGTCGGCGCTATTGGTGTCTCAACTTTCGGTAAGCGGGGATATCGGCGCAGATATGAAATTCGATCGTCCGAATGTAAGATGGACTTATGTATTTAATGCTACGGCTGCCCAAACCCTCAAAATAAAACTAAATGGCGCCGGTGGGCTATATGACTATACAACAGGAGCCGACACGGGTACCGTACCTGTCAGTAAAACAGTAGCATTTGCCCAAAGTGAGGACAATCTGTCACTCGCCGGTCAGGCAGAAGAGATAGCGCTTACTGTGCCGGATGCCGGAGAATATACATTGGTAGTAGATTTAAGTAATCCAAAGGCATGGACATGTAATGTAGTTAAAGGCTCTTTAGAACCCTCTGAGATTAATCCTTATATCTATCTACCGGGAATAGATGATGGCATAAGTGGAAACTGGACTTTCGATAATTATCTGACTATATATAATGAAGATGACCTCGCTTATGCCGGTGTTGTCAATGTAAATTCAAAATATGGATATAGTTTCAATATTGAGAAAGATAACTGGGATGATAAATATACTTTGGATGAAGGAAACGCTGAAGCCGGCACGCTTATTCTCCAAGGAAATACAAATATTCCGGCTCCAACCGCAGGACTTTATCTGATAGAAACATCCATTAAGAAATTAACTTATACCCTCACTGCTATCGGATCTCAGGTATATGTTTCCGGATTGAATGACACCTGGGGCTTCGATGTGCCTCTGACAGCTACATCTACTGTTGGTGTATTCACCGGACCGGTAACTATAAACGCAGCGTCTTCGTGGGGATTTTCCATTCACATAAAAAACGGGGACTGGGATCATAAGTATGGCGGCTCCGATGGAAAGCTCTACTACCTTGGCGGCAATATTACGGATGATGCATCATTAACGCCGGGTACATATCAGATGACCGTGAATCTTATCAATGGGACATATAACATTACTCAATAACAGAAAGATATGAAACGAAGCATGATTTTTGTCAAATCACCCAAGTCCGTGATAATAAAAATCATGCGAGTTCCATATGGCAACTAAAATAAAAATTATTATCATATGAAACTAAAAAATATTATATTAACAGCGGCAATAGCCTTTTTAGGCTTTGCTGCCTGTAGCGGCGATGACAAACCTACATTCCCCGAACAGCCTGTCTACGATATGGCCGGTTTTGCCAAGGGCGCGGATGTTAGCTGGCTTACCGAGATGGAGAAATCCGGGAATAAGTTTTATGATAGCGCCGGACACGAAAAAGAGTGCATGACACTTTTGCGTGAACTGGGAATGAATTCCATCCGTCTGCGCGTATGGGTTAATCCAAGCGATGGCTGGTGCAATGTGAATGATTTACTGGTAAAAGCATGGAGAGCTAAAAATATGGGATTTCGTATTCTGGTCGATTTTCATTATAGCGATATTTGGGCCGATCCCGGAGTACAGGATAAGCCCGATGCATGGGCTTCTTTGGAGTTTGACGCACTAAAAACGGCCGTGGCAAATCATACGACAGAGGTACTTACCAGGTTAAAAGAGAATAATATAGATGTTGAATGGATACAGATCGGAAACGAAACCAGCGATGGTATGTTGTGGGAAGACGGTAAAGCCTCGAAAAACATGAAGGATTACGCCGGACTTAACAATGCGGGCTATGATGCGGCAAAGGCAGTCTATCCCGATGCTAAGATTATAGTACATCTTAATAACGGACAAAGCAACACCCTTTACCGTTGGCTATTCGACGGACTGAAAAGCAATGGCGGAAAATGGGATGTTATAGGAATGTCTTTATACCCGGCAGCCGGAAACTGGTCCGAATTATCGGCGCAATGCTACAACAATATGCTGGATATGGCAGAGCGTTACGGGTCGGAAGTTATGCTTTGTGAGGTAGGTATGCCCTGGGATGAGGCCGATGCTGCAAAACTCTTTCTGACGGATATAATAGCTAAAACGAAATCCATTCCGGATGGAAAAGGGCTGGGCGTATTCTATTGGGAGCCGCAATCGTATGGTGGATGGAAAGGCTATACACAGGGAGCGTTCGACGATTCGGGCAAACCTACTGTTGCACTGGATGCTTTTAAGTAATCAATAAAAATTAATGACGTGTTTATAGGGTCAGTTACCCCGTCATTGCGAGAAGTGCAACGACGAAGCAATCCATAAAAGAACATTCCGACTGGATTGCTTCACCGCAAGCGGTTCGCAATGACGGAAAAACTGGCAATCAGATACGACAATAATTATTTTTTAGAACCTAAAGATTAATTTATAGGAAATGAAGCATATAACAATATTCTTTTTAATTATTTGTTCTTTCGGAGCGGCGAATTCACAGACGTTCCGAAATGAATTCCTAATAGAAAAAAATTGGAAATTCAGTAAAGGCGATTTTAACGAAGCGGCTCTGACAGGCTTCAATGACAGAAATTGGGAGACTGTAACGGTGCCTCACGATTGGGCTATATACGGCCCGTTCGACCGTAAACACGACTTGCAGGAAACCGCTGTCACACAAAACGGAGAAACTGTAGCTACGGTCAAAACCGGACGTACCGGCGGGTTACCCTATGTTGGCATTGGCTGGTACAGGAATACTTTCGATATTGCTGATTTCGAGAAAGGACAAAAACGGGTATCCCTCCTGTTTGATGGAGCCATGAGCGAAGCCTGTGTATATGTCAACGGCAGGGAAGCTATCTTCTGGCCTTTTGGGTATAACTCTTTTCACTGCGATGTTACAGACCTGTTAAATGCAGATGGAAAGAACAATACGTTGGCAGTCCGTCTCGAAAACAAACCTCAATCATCGAGATGGTACCCGGGAGCAGGACTGTACCGCAATGTACATGTCATAGTAACCAATGAAATACATATCCCTGTATGGGGAACATACATTACAACACCTTTTGTATCCGGGGAATATGCATCTGTAAATCTGAAAACCGAAATAGAGAACTCCGGTAATAATGATATTCGGATTGTAACAGAAATAACAGACGCAGAAGGAACGGTTGTTTCAACAAAGGATAATACGCAAAAGATAAACCACGACAAAGCTTTTGAGCAAAACTTCATCGTAAACAACCCTGATTTGTGGACACCGGAAAACCCCTGTTTATACAAGGCTGTCTCTAAAGTTTACATAAAAGGTAAATTAACGGACGAATATACGACCCGGTTTGGAATACGGGATATCAAACTGATAGCCGACAAAGGCTTTTTCCTGAATGGAGAGAAAAGAAAATTTCAAGGTGTATGCAACCATCACGATTTAGGCCCGTTAGGAACAGCTATAAACGTTGCGGCTCTGCGCCGTCAGCTGACCATGCTCAAAGACATGGGTTGCGATGCTATACGTACGGCACACAATATGCCTGCGCCTGAGTTAGTAGAATTATGCGATGAAATGGGCTTTATGATGATGATAGAGCCTTTCGATGAATGGGAGATCGCAAAATGTATAAACGGCTATCACCGGTTCTTTAACGAATGGGCGGAAAAAGACATGGTAAACATGCTCCGCAACTACCGGAACAATGCCTGCGTAGTGATGTGGAGCATAGGCAATGAGGTTCCTACTCAATGCAGTGATGAAGGGTATAAGATAGCATCCTTTTTACAAGATATTTGCCACCGCGAAGATCCGTCAAGACCTGTTACATGCGGCATGGATCAGGTTACATGCGTATTGAATAACGGATTTGCAGCAATGTTGGATGTTCCCGGATTCAATTATCGCGCAAACAGATACGTTGAAGCTTACGAGAAGCTGCCTCAAAACCTGGTATTAGGCTCGGAGACATCATCTACGGTGAGTTCGCGCGGAGTGTACAAGTTCCCTGTAGAGAAAAAAGCGGATGCCATATATGGCGATCATCAATCTTCTTCTTACGATCTGGAATATTGCTCATGGTCCAACATTCCGGACGATGATTTTGCGCTGGCCGATGATTATGAATGGACAATGGGGCAATTCGTATGGACAGGTTTCGACTATTTGGGAGAACCTTCTCCTTACGATACCGATGCATGGCCAAGTCATAGCTCGATGTTTGGTATTATCGATCTGGCAAGTATTCCGAAAGACAGATATTATTTATACAGAAGCATCTGGAATAAGAATGAGAATACGTTGCATATCCTTCCTCATTGGAACTGGAAAGGCAGGGAAGGAAAAGAAACGCCTGTATTCGTTTATACTAATTATCCTACAGCGGAACTATTCATCAACGGTAAAAGCTACGGCAAGCAAACCAAAAACAATTCGACTGTGCAAAACAGATACCGTCTTATGTGGATGAATGCTATATACGAATCGGGTGAGGTGAAAGTCGTAGCTTACGATAACAACGGTAATGCTGTCGAAGAAAAAACGGTTAAAACCGCAGGGAATCCTTACCGGATAGAGCTTTTACCCGACAGGAAACAAATATCGGCTGACGGCAAAGACCTTGTTTATATCAATGTCAGAGTGGTAGACAAAGATGGGAATATCTGCCCTTTGGACAGGCGGATGATAAATTTCACCGTAAAAGGGAATGGTACATATAGAGCCGCTGCCAACGGAGATCCGACAAGTTTGGACTTATTCCACTTGCCGCAAATGCCTTTATTCAATGGTCAGCTGACAGCGATTGCCCAAGCCGGAGAAAGGAATGGAAAACTGGTATTCGAGGCCAACGCAAAAAGCTTGAAACCGGCTATAATAGAAATAGATGTAGAATAAAAATTTCATCAATTTTCACCGTCCAAATCCCAGTCGTCAAAATAGGAATAATCATCAGTAAATTGTTCCAGATCGCGGCGGTCTTTTTTCGTTGGCCGTCCTGTTCCGCGTGCCCTGTCAACAAAACCACTGACCCTGGACATCTCCAATATTTCCAGTTGTGATGCCGGCGTAATATCTTTCATAAAATCGGGTACAAGCTTGGCTCCCATCCTGTTTTCGGCTAGTGCCAGCACTTCAAAGGAATATGTGACAGGAGCGCGGCGCACCTCTATTACGTCGCCGGCCTTGATCATCCGCGATGGCTTGATAGTTACTCCTTTTATCGTTATCCGTCCCTTTTTGCAGGCTTCTATTGCAATAGAGCGGGTTTTGAAAAGGCGTACAGCCCACAGCCATTTATCTATTCTTACTTCGTTCTTTATTTTATTGTTTGCGCTCATTATTGCTAAATATCGCAGAATATATTACTTATTATTGTACTGGTTCATCGTATTCTGTATTCCGGCTAAACAAAAGCTTTTAATTATTTCGCTACAGGTTTCCAGTTTGGCAGGAAGCTCCTTTTCTTCTTCATCTGTGAAATCGTCCAGTACGTAATCGACCTGTCTGCCTCTCGAAAAATCGCTGCCAATACCGAAACGGAGACGGGCATATTCCTGGGTTCCGAGTACGGCCTGAATATTCCCCAAGCCGTTATGTCCGGCATTACTGCCTTTTCCTTTCAGACGGATGGCGCCGAACGGCAAAGCCAAATCATCTACCACAACCAATAAGTTTTCTACCGGTATTTTCTCCCGATTGAGCCAATAACGAACCGCATTGCCACTCAGATTCATATATGTGGACGGCTTTAGCAGGACAAGGGTGCGGCCTTTTACTTTCAATTCGGCAACAAAACCGTAGCGCCTGTCTGCAAAAACAATATTGGACGCTTTGGCTAAAGCGTCCAATATTCTGAATCCTATGTTGTGGCGGGTATATTCGTATTCTCTGCCGATATTACCCAAACCTACAATCAAATATTTCATATTAGTTA
>JAISES010000020.1 GCA_031263965.1 Prevotella sp.
CTTCAGACAGGTTTATCGATGAAATAAAAAAAATACCGGTGTGAATATAAGGGCATAAGGGCCGATATCTAAACCAATTCATCTGCAAATTTTATATTTTTACCCAATAAGCAATGGAATACATTTTTTAGCACAATTTATTAACAAACCAAAACCCTTAAACAAGTCTAATACAAAACTAATAAGAATTGTCTCCGCATTTTTATTTCTAGATCGAAAATACCAACCTTTATTGTTTCATTATTTCCGTCCTAATTCGTCCGCTGCTTATAGCAGTGGGTTTTTTGTAATAAAAAATAGACAATAACATCATAATGAAAACCAAGAGATGATATCAAGCACCAATAGTGAACAAAGGAGAACAGAAATGAAAACTGTTTTGACGATTAATGATGTTGCACAAAAATTGCAAATGGCCACATCAACCATTTACAAGTATGCTGAACGGGGCATACTTCCATCTTTCAAAATAGGCGCGTCCCGACGTTTCTTTGAAGAAGAAATTGATGCGTTTTTGGAAATTCTGTCCAAGTCGGCAAAGGAAGTCAAATCATGCTAGTTAATGCGGAAGGACTTCCTATCGAAAGCATTGATAGGATCAGCTTGACACTAAATCCGCTACTTGTTCCTTTTTTAAATTGGGATAATCGAAACAAGATCAACAAATATCTGAAGATAAAGTATGTCAGCTTCTATGGTTTACATTACTATCTCGAAATGCAGGCACAGTTTATTTACCAATATCCAGATGTCAAGTTGAGTGTAGCGGCAGCTATTTTAAATCTTCTGGAAAATCAGTTTATTGATTTCTCATTCCCCGACTGGATGATTTACAATAATCTTAATTTATTTGTAAAGGAAATCAAAGAAATTGAATTCGCGTTTGATTTTGAACCCGAGGCAATTAAAATCCTGGAACCGGATAAGTTAATCCATTATAAATCAACGCTCTATTCGACGGACAGAAGAACGTATTACAACAAACCCGCACGAAAGTCAATCTTGAAGAATTATGATCGCATAGAAAGATTGAAACAGGACAATCACATAAAATGGGATAGAATAGAAAATAATTTCTATTCTCAGCGCATTGAATTTCGTCTTACTAAAAACAATAGCCCTTATCGAACTATTAATAATATCAGTGGTACGGCAAAAAGTGTTATTGAACGCTATGCTCCATATCTTGCCATAGTGTACCATAACTACTTTTTTGAAAACGTTGCTGTTGATACCAAAGAACATCCTCATTTTGAGACAATATATCGAATGGCTAAAGAAGGAAGAAGTCGTTATACTGGCGATCTTGAAAAAATGGTTCCATACAAACCAAGTAACGAAGAATTATTGTTTTTCCGAATACAGAGTTTTTTCAAATGGATGAGAACGGGATTCTCAATAGAAACGATGGTAGTACTTGCGCTACAAAACTCGTAGAGGATATTCTTCAAGGGTGGTAGTAATCGTAAGAAGTGGTACTAGTTTCTTGGACCTCTTAATATTATACCATCTTGTTTTTTTAATTCGGAGTTATTTATTACGTGCGTTGATTGTACATCAGCAATAATATTATAAAACTGGGCGAATGACACAATAAACCGGGTAAAAAGAGAATACCAATCTGTAGTGGTACAGTTCAGAAGCTTCTTCTATACTCCACTCCACAGAACCCTTACCGCCTCCCAATCTGATGATTAACAGTTTGCTTCTGCATACAACCTGTTTCTATTACGCTTTCACTCCTTTGTCTTATCTGTATCAAATTACACACTCGCCTATATATTTTCTATATGATATATGGTGATATATGCTTGCCGTAATTCCTTGAGAACAAACGTTATCGATTAAAAAAACGACAGTGAATTATCGACAACACTGGGCATCATAGATATATGTTCCCTGACGCTATGACATAACAGAACCAACACAAAGGAGGAAACATGGACAAGACAAAGATGGTTTATCCTTACGGCAAATGCTCCAAATGCGGCAAGGACTTTGACGTAGCATTGCGTGAAACGTACAAAATCGAGCGATGTCCCTGGTGTGGAGAGCTTGTACTGGACTTCATTCATGACCATGACCCGCCACCCGGACTAATCGGGAAAATCCACCCTGAAGACTTCATCTGCTGCGAGGACTGCGGAAGACGGATATATGAGCGAGATGGATTCGGAGGATCCTGGATCGATCAATGCGCTGGGGTATGCGCTGGTCCTTGTGAACGGGAACTCTGCGGGAACTGCGCCGATTGGGATGTGAACGGCGAATGTGGGCAATGTCGGAATATCTCTTGCGGATAGAGCGGTAATCATCAGGTCCTTGAATAGTATCAACATTGCGAGCATTTGGAAGAGCGGAAAACCTGGCACGATTGATCTGATAAGGCTGCGTCCTAAGGCGTAGCCAATTTTATGTATGGAGGTATTTTATGGCTCATGAAATTATGGAGAATGACTGGATGTTTAGCGGGAAGGGGATCGTCCCCTGGCACGGTATCGGTTCTGTACTGGATGACGTTCTCACCTCGGAAGACGCTATTAGGGAAGCGCGTCTTGATTGGCGAGTCAATCAAATTCCCGTCTACGTTGCCACAAACTGGGCGCAGCCCATACCTGGTTATGTTGCCAATGTCAGGGAGGACACCAACGAGGTTCTCGGAATCGTTGGCGAGAGATATCAAGTGGCCCAAAA
>JAISES010000214.1 GCA_031263965.1 Prevotella sp.
TTATGCAAAAAAAGAACTGGGACAATACATCCCGTCATCTACTCCTCAATGGATATATTATAAGGCAATGAATAATTTCGAGCTTACTAAAAGCAAAAGCCTTGACCCAATGAGTGTAGAGTTTTCCAACAACGGTAAAAGAATATCTGTTTCTTATCCTAATAAAGAACTGGATTGGGATATACAAAAGAAACAAAGACAAAGAGAGCAAAAAGGCGAAATCCAAAATACAACAGGCGATCAGACTATTGAGTTTAAGGTGCTGGATAATAACGTAGGGTTGCTGAAAATCTACCATTTCAATGATAAAGAATTCAACCGGAAGTTCGATGAAATCTATCCGTCAATTCTTTCCACAAATGGTCTTATCATTGATTTAAGAGATAATGGTGGGGGAAGTTCCGGATATGCTGATTACATCTTGCGTCATTTGAGCAAAAGGCCGATCAAAACAATTAATTGGAGCAGCAGAATGTATATCCCAACTCATGTTTCGTGGGGATATCCTGACGAATGGTATTCAATGGTCTCTGAAAATATGGAACCTGTAAACAATAAAGAAATATACATCAACCCTATCACGGTAATGGTAGATGCCGGTACATTTTCGTCAGCAGAAGATTTCTGTGTAAAGTTCAGAGGTATGAAACGTGGTTCGATAATCGGAACTACAACGGGAGGTAGTACCGGAAATGGTGTTCGTGTAACATTAATAGAAGGTGTTGCCTGGGCTAATATATGCTCAAGAAAAGTTATTGCTCCGGATGGAACTATTTTTGTTGGTGTAGGAGTGATTCCGGATATTGAAGTTCAGGACACTAAAGAAGCTTTTCTGGCAAATAAGGATATTATACTGGAAAAAGCAATGGGTGAAATAGACAAAGCGCTTCCAAATAAAAAATAGGACAATAAAAAAACTGTTTAAATTTTAGCGAAAATTATTATTATAGGATTAGAAAAGAGGGTGTGTCAAAAGTAATTTTTATTTTCTTTTTGTCATGTTGAACGGAGTGAAACATCCCGTGTCCGGAGAGTCGAGATTCTTCATTGCATTCAGAATGACAAAGAGAGTAACACTTTGATAGTGTAGTTTTACTTTTGACACATCCTCTTTCAATATATCATTTATCTATCCCTTCCAAGCCCAGCAGGAAAGCATAATCGAGAGCAATATCTTTCAGATAATCGAACCTTCCGCTGGCACCTCCGTGACCGAACTCCATATTGGTTTTCAATAGGAGGATATTATCACCGGTTTTCATTTCCCTTAGTTTGGCCACCCATTTGGCCGGTTCGAAATACTGCACCTGGCTATCGTGTAAACCGGTAGAAACCAGTATATTCGGGTAAGCTTTTTTCTCTACGTTTTCGTATGGGCTATAGCTCTTCATATAGAAATAAGCGTCCTTGTCCTTCGGATTGCCCCATTCGTCAAACTCGTTTGTTGTCAATGGAATGCTCTCATCCAACATCGTGTTTACCACATCCACAAACGGAACATCGGCAATAACTCCATGCCACAGATCGGGGCGCATATTCACAATTGCACCCACAAGCAAGCCTCCGGCGCTGGCGCCCTCAGCATACAAGTGTTCTTTGCTGGTATATTTTTCTTTGATAAGGAACTCACCGCAATCGATAAAGTCGGTGAATGTGTTGATCTTCTTTTGCAACTTTCCGTCCTCATACCAATGACGCCCCATTTCCTGACCGCCGCGTATATGGGCAATTGCATAGACAAAACCCCTGTTCAACAGGCTAAGGCGACTGCTGCTGAAGCCTGCATCCATACTTGAGCCATAACTCCCATAGCCGTACAGGAGCAACGGTGACGAACCGTCATCCTTTTTCAGCCCTTTTTTATACACCAGCGAGACCGGTACGCGTGTTCCGTCTTTTGCCGTGGCGTAAAGCCTTTCGGTCTGATAATCCTCCTTGTTGTAGCCGCCTACTATTTCCTGCTGCTTCTTCAACGTCTTTTCATGCGATACCATATTGTAATCGAATGTAGAAGACGGAGTAGTCATCGAGGTATAGCCATAACGCACGATATTGGTGTCGTACTCCGGATTGGAGGAAGTATATGCCGTATAGGCAGGTTCACCGAAATCGATATAATGTTCGCTTCCGTCTTTCAACTGACGAACGCGTAATTGCACCAATCCTTCCTTACGTTCTTCGATAACAATAAAGCCGTTGAATTCATCGATGCTTTCTATCAAAACGTCGGCGCGATGCGGAATGTATTCTTTCCAGTTTTCCACTCCGGTTTTATCCAACGGACATTCCATGATCCGGAAATTCCGCGCATCCTTATTTGTCAGGATCAGAAATTTATCTTCCAACGGGGTAATATCATACAGTACGTCTTTTATCCGGGGTTGGAAAGACTTAAAGGCAGATGCCGGTTTACCGGCTTCGATAAAGAAAGTTTCGGAAGACATCGTTGCCTGCGACTGAATGAAGATATACTTCTTATTCTTCGTTTTGCCGACACCTATATAATTGCTTTTATCTTTTTCTTCGTATACCGTAACATCCGATACAGGATCAGCGCCCAGCACATGGCGTTTGATTTTTTCGGAAAGCAATGTCACCGGATTTTTAGAAGTGTAAAACACGGTTTTGTTATCGGCTGCCCATACAGAACCTCCACTCGTATTCGGAATCGTTTCTTTATAAATTTCACCGGTTTCCAGATTTTTGAAATAGATGGTGTACTGCCTGCGGCTCACTTCGTCTACACCGTATGCCATCAGTTTATTGTCGTCGCTGAACGACACGCCTCCAATATTGTAATAAGAATGACCTTCGGCCATCTTGTCTACATCGAGGAGTATTTCTTCGGCAGCATCGAGGCTGCCCTTTTTCCTGCAATATTTGTGATACTCTTTACCCTCTTCGGTACGTGTATAATAGAAATACCCGTTGCGGAACACAGGCACGCTTTCATCTTTTTCTTTTATCCTGTTTTTCATTTCGGTAAACAGGTTGTTCCGGAACTCTGCCGTGCTGCCCATGACAGTATCAAGGTAAGCGTTTTCGGCTTTCAGGTAGTTTATTACTTGGGTACTATCGGGGCCTTTACCAAAATAGTCATACATCCAATAATAGTTATCGACAACAGTATCTCCGTGGATAATGCGTACATGCTCTTTCTTTTCGGCAACGGGAGCAGTTGCCTTTTGGAATATACTCTTATTGTTTGTTGTACACGCCATAAATAAAAACAGATTTAATATGTAAATTATAGACTTTTTCATAAGTTTCAGAAATTTAATTCTATCAAAAGTAACCGGATCACACTGATTGTCATTGCGGACTTGACAAAGAGCTCCAGATATGGTATCCGCCATATCTGAAACCCCATAGAACTTTTACTTTTTGTCGCCCATCACGCCTTGTATATCTTCCATCGTAAACGTTCCTACAATGCGGATTATAGTACATTCGTCCGGATCGTTCACAACCATTATAAGGTCTTTGAAGTTGTCTCCTTTGTTTCTTTTGGCATAAAAAGTGGTCTGATCGCCTTTATCCTTTACGGTCATCAGCACTTCGAACGACTTATCTGTTGCAATCTTACCGGCTTCGGCTTTCATCAGCGCCGCCGCATTTTTGTTTTCGCTGGAGTATATCTCCATCCTTTCCAATTTGTTGGACAAGCTTTTAATATTAGCTCCACCCATATCCATATTTCCGGCCATAGAGAGAAGCGCCTTAGAAATGGAGACCGTAGAGATATCGTTGTTCTTCGAAAACTTGTCGAACATCTGGTCTTGAGCCTGAACGGTAATTGTACCGGTCATAATGGCCATCGCTATTAGTAATGCTTTTAATTTCATGATTCTTTGTCTTTTTTTCGATTGAATGATTTATTTAGTACTTCATTAGTTTTTTCGATGTTGGACGAAACAACAGCCAGTTGATTCACCCCCTTGTTAAACTTAGCGGACAGTAGTATAAGCGCCTCCTTGGCTTCCTTTACCGCTTGTTTGTCGGCTTCCGGCATTTCCGGCTCATCGGGTTGCTGCTGTGCTATCGCAGGCTCATCGGGGATTACTGCCGCCGGTTTATTGAAAAATATTCCTGCCGATACCAATATGGCCACGCCTGCTACCGCACTGGCGATCCATGTCCACATTATCCTGCGATTATCCTGCGGTTTCAGTTCCACTTTTTGCGCCTCTTTACTCTCATCTCCGGCTAGCCCGTCTATCAGGCTGTTCATCTCCGATTCCAAAGATAAAGGCACATCCACCGGCTCTGCCTCATACATGGCCAGAAATATTTTTTGTTCATCCTTCAGCTCTTCCGCCACTTCCTCTCCTCTGAAGTAATCCATCAAAATACGGTCTTCACCGGCACTGGTCTCCCCGTTGTAGAAGGCTTCGAGTAATATTTTTATATCATTTGTTTTCATCGCTGTCCGATTTTAATATATTGTTCCCTGATTGTTTTCCGGGCCCTTGATAATATAACCCTTATATTTCCCGCACTCAGTCCTGTTGCCTGCTCGATTTCCTCATCCGTATATTCGTCCCAATGTTTCATCATCATCACCTGCCGTTGCTGATCCGGTAATTTGTTTATCAGGTACTTTACCTTTTCGGCTTCATCTTGCAGTTCTATTTGTTTCGACAAGGAAGCCGTTTCGGGCATATCCGTGTCATAGTTCGTATAACGGTCATTCTTTGTTTTTCGCAAATGGTCGAGGCTCGTGTTTCGTAAGATGACAATAGCGAAAGCTTCGGTATTATCTACGTTTTCCATCTCGTCACGCTTGTTCCAAAGCTTAATGAATGTATCTTGCACTATGTCTTCGGCGCCGGCGGCATCCTGTACTATACGGTAAGCTATTCTGTATAATTTCTGATGATATGGGATGAATACTCTTTTAAAAGTCTCCGCATCCATCAGTCATTATCTTTTTGCTGTTCCTTAACGATGTCCGCCAAATCCTCTGTTGTAAATTTTCCGCTCAACTTCACAAAAACCACAGCATTGCCACCGGCTACGTAGATGTAAACATCTTTATTGTTATCCGCACCCTTGCCCGACAAGATAGAAACCCTGTTGTTGTCCTTTTTCACTGTTACCAGCGGCTCGTAAATACCGCTTGTTTCAGCCTCGGTTATTCCTTCCTGAATCTTGTCATTTACATCTTGAGGGCAATTTTGTACCATAACGGCCACCACAGAGTCCGCTTTGCTCATAAAAGCAGGCATTTTTTCTTTTTGCGATTCGGGTATCGATTGGCTCAACATACCCCTATCCATTACTTGCCTTTGCGCGCTTTCTACTTTCGCCAGTTCGTCCATCAACTTGCTCAAATCCTGAGCCATAACTGCTTGTCCAAAGGCTAATACGAATACCAGAGAGAGAATAATTCTTTTCATAATGATTGTGATTGTGTTTACTTCTAATACCTTATTTATGCGTTCAATTATTAAGACGGAACAACCTGAATATTTGTTACAGTAAAAAAACAGAAGAAAGGCAGAAATCATATTATAACTCCTGTCTTTCTTAATTGTTTCACTATATTTTTTAGAAACTGTTTAAATTTTATAGCAGATTTTTTTTATAGGTATTTTCAGATGGATTTTTCTAATCCTATAATAATAGAGTTTATATTTAATAGAATATTATCATATTAGTTTACAGGTATTCACAGTATATGTTTTTAACCACGGAGCCGCACAGAGTTTATTTTCACGGAGTTACACTGTCTACTCCGTGATTTTTCTACTCCGTGGTTAATTTGCTATAAATGACAGCTGTATACATTTATTCTATATAATGTTTAATATTTTTCGCTAAAATTTAAACAGTTTTTTAATCCTCCTTCTTCGCTTTCATAGATGCATATACGAGATACCCAACGACTCCGATATACATAAGCAAGGCGAGTATCTCACTCCCATGCGTGTCGGCCCAACCTTCAAGGGTCAGGTTGACTCCGGCGAACCGTATTGTCGCACTAACTACGCCCATCAAAGCGCCTCCGGCAATAAATCCCGATGCTAATAATGTCCCTTTATACACACGTGCGGCATTCAGGGCTTTGTCTTTGCTGCGGCTGCCTACATACCAGTTCACAGCGCCTCCGATCAATAGGGGAATATTTAACTGGAACGGAATAAACATCCCCAACGCAAAAGCAAGGGCCGGAACTTTCATGAATGTGAGCAATAAGGCTATTAAAGCTCCGATCCCATACAATATCCAAGGCGCGCCTGTTCCCGACATTAGCGGGTCGATAACGGCAGCCATAGCATTTGCCTGTGGAGCAACAAGGGCATTATCGCCTGTGAATCCGTATGTTTCGTTCAATATAATCATTACACCGCCAACTGTGGCGGCAGAAACAAGCGTTCCGATAAATTTCCACGATTGTTGTTTAGCAGGAGTAGTTCCCAGCCAGTAACCGATCTTGAGGTCGGTGATAAATCCTCCCGCCATCGACAATGCTGTACAAACAACGCCTCCCATAATCAGCGCGGCAACCATACCGGTTGTCCCTTTCAGCCCTACGGCAACCATAATTACCGAAGCAAGGATCAGTGTCATCAGCGTCATACCCGAAACCGGATTTGTTCCTACAATGGCTATCGCATTGGCGGCAACGGTAGTAAACAGGAATGCAATAATACCCACCACCAGGATAGCAATAACAGCATAGAAAAAATTGTGCATAACGCCAAAATAGAAGAATATGAATGTAGCCAGAAGAGCAACAATTACTCCTATCGAAATGATTTTCATCGGAAGGTCGCGTTGTGTGCGCTTATCTATTCTGGCTGCATCTTTACCCCCGCCTTTCAGTTCTTTTGAAGCCAGCCCCAAGGCGCTTTTTATAATGGGCCACGATTTGATAATGCCGATTATTCCCGCCATGGCTATACCGCCAATACCGATGTGACGCGCCATTTCTGTAAAGATCAGTTCGGGAGAAGCAGCATCTATACCTCCGGCCAAAGTCAATTTCGCATTTTCCAGATATGGCGCTGGATTGATGGATTCTAATAAAGAATCTCCCAAAAACGGAAGCAGTGGAATTATTATAAACCACACAAGAGCCGATCCGGCGCATATAATGGCCGCGTATTTTAAACCCACGATATAACCCAGGCCTAATACCGCGGCGCCGACGTTTACACTGAATAGTAATTTCGCTTTAGTCGCTAATGTTTCGCCAAGTGGTAGAACACGTGAGGTAAAGGTTTCCGACCAAGCCCCGAATGTCGCGATTATAAAGTCGTAAAGCCCCCCGATCAGTCCGGCAAATATAAGTGGTTTTGCCTGATCGCCTCCTTTTTCGCCCGATACAAGTACCTGTGTGGTAGCCGTCGCTTCAGGGAACGGATATTTTCCGTGCATCCCGGATACAAAGTATTTGCGGAAAGGGATGAGGAAAAGTATTCCCAACACTCCGCCTAATAATGAACTAAGAAATACATGAAAAAAGTCTACGGATATGTCAGGGTATTTAGCCTGTAAGATGTATAGCGCGGGAAGTGTAAAGATAGCTCCTGCCACGATTACCCCGCTACTGGATCCGATAGACTGGATAATTACATTTTCGCCTAAAGCATTTTTCCGTTTGGTGGCGCTGGACAGGCCAACAGCAATTATCGCAATAGGAATAGCCGCTTCGAATACCTGTCCTACTTTAAGTCCAAGATAGGCTGCTGCGGCGCTAAACAGGATTGCCATTAATAGTCCCCATACTACCGACCATGAGGTAACCTCCCGGTATTGTTTGCCGGATGACATTATAGGTTTATATTCTTCTCCGTGTTTGAGTTCGCGGAAAGCATTCTCCGGCAGTCCGCTGATTTTTTCTTCGTTTTCTGTTTTCACGTGTTAGCTATTTTAATAGGTTATATATCAAGTGCTACAAAACTACATTATTTTTTATAGTTATGAAACAAGAGAGTTGAATTTACATGTTAATTATGGCTTGCTATCCAGGAATCTTTCCGCTTCCAGTTTCGACCTGTTCACACAGTCTTCGAGCGATAGTCCGTAGAAGTAGTTTCCCAGAATATATATTGCATCATCTTTTCGCGTCTCATTTACTTTTTCTTCCATATGAAGGTGTTCCAGCCGCATAGCGGGCAAAGTATGCTCTGTGTATGTTTGTTCAATTACATTTGAACGGGAAATATTTAAGACTTCGCAGATTAGATTTATCTTCTCTTCTCCGGTTTTCTTCCCTTTCTCAAAATGAAAAGTAAAGCTCCTTAAAGCTTCATTTCCGGTCAAGTCTCTTGAAACAGCAGAAAGAAAATC
>JAISES010000192.1 GCA_031263965.1 Prevotella sp.
CTTTTCATGATTTTTAACATACTCCAGGTATATTTAAGATACCTGATGAACATATATCGTTATTTTTGAGTTCGCATGATACATAATAATTTTATGGATTGTCGCGACATGTCTAAACAAATAAGATGCGGGTGAAACATCAATTCTTAAGCAATGCCATATTCTCTAATTTTTCTCCATAAAGTTGACCGGCTTATCCCGAGTCGTGCAGCCGCCTCTTTCCTACTAGAAGTTTGTTCCAACACCTTTATAATGTTCTCCGCTTCGATATCGTCAAAAGAAGAATCAGAAGGATTCTCTGAAATAAATGGAGCTACACCTGTAGGCGGTAACAGTGACTGAAGAATTTGCGCGTCGATAGCATCTTTTTCATTGAGAACCAGAACGCGTTCAGCAATGTTTTGTAATTCCCGAATATTACCCTCCCAAGGATAAGCCCTCAGCACGGCAGTTGCCTCGTTCGTTAGAACAGGATACTTTGTCAGGTTTGGACGCAATCTTCGCAGAAACGCCTCGAATAACAGTATGATATCATCAGAACGTTCCCGCAAGGGCATAATATTCAGTTCCAATACATCCAATCTATAGTATAAGTCCTGGCGGAATAGATTTTTCCGGCTCAATTCATGCAAATTTCTATTAGTTGCAGCGATAATGCGAATATCAATAGGAATTACTTTGTTATCGCCTATACGGCGGATATTTTTTTCCTGAAGGACACGAAGTAATTTACTTTGTAACGGTAAGGGTAACTCGGATATTTCGTCAAGTAACAGTGTCCCATTATGAGCCAATTCAAACAAACCCTGTTTACCTCCTTTTGAGGCGCCTGTGAAAGCCCCCTCAGAATATCCGAATAACTCACTTTCCAATAAATGCTCAGGCAGCGCTGCACAGTTTACTGCTACAAACGGGGCATTTTTTCGCTTGCTATAATTATGAATACTCTGAGCAAACAGCTCTTTTCCCACGCCGGTTTCTCCTGTGATAAGGACATTAGATTCTACCATTGCAAACCTCTTTGCTTTTGCAATTAAATCTTCCATTGCTTTACTTTTGTGAACAATCTCGTTGAATGTATACCCGGCGACCATCCCCTTACTATATAATTTATTGCGGATCTGCTGTTCGTTTTTTTGTATGCTTTTGATATCGTCAAAACATAAGATAACGCTGATCGTCTGTTCGCGTACAATAATCGGAATGATACTGGCGGAATAAGAGCGTCCTTTGTATACAAACAGTTCTGTATGAGCCGTCCTGTGCTCTGAAAAAGCCGCTGTAATAGCCTCTCTAAGATCGTGAAACCAAAACATTGCATCTTGATTAAGGCAATTATTCGCCTCCATCCCGATAGTTTTCACAGCAAAATCATTAATAAACTTAATATTTCGTTTTGCGTCTACAACGACAACACCTTCTTTATAATTATTCATAACGATATTAAGGAATTCTGTCTGTTCACGTTCTCTGCGTTGTAAACAAACTAACCGGACCGCGTCTCCAATTGCATTCCACAGGCTTTCATCGCTATTTTCGATCATAACAGCAGGTAGTCCAATAGTTGTAGCATAATCAATTGCCGTAGTTCCGCCGATAACAGCATCACACCCAGATCTCTGCGCATCAGAAATAATCGTTTGAATCTCGGGACGGTTTTGCAGATAATATACTTCAATGGGAAAATTTGAAAGTGTTGATAGCGCTTTGGCTGCGTATGACATTGTAACAGGGCCGACTACAGCGATTTTATGACATTGATGCTTCTCCCGGCATTTCTGAATTGTCCGTATGATATCAGAGGCACTGACTATCAGTTCAATGATAGGAATAGTTATCGATGTATTGTGCAAGGTTGAAACGGTCATCCCCCGACCGACAATCGCGTCATAGCAAGTTTGATCCGGCGGAGCGGTTTTTAATTTATCCGAATTGTCGCATAAAATAAAATCTGGTTCTATTTTTTCTTCAAAAGAATACGTCTCTATAATATGATGGATTTGGGGGCTCATTTCCCGGTATGGGGTCAAGAACAGAATTTTTATCATAGCTCTTTTCCCTCTCTCCTCGAAACTTAATATAATAGAACTGTTCGGAAACCCCGGTTTCAGAACAGCTTCGATATAAAAATGGTGGAATTTGCCGCCATTTTGCGGCAAATTCCATAGACTTGCGAGAGAACCGGAAGGTTATCGAACAAGTCTAATGTTTTTAGAGTCTGTTCCAAAATTCGACTGATTTCAATGGCTCCATAGTTTTCTCCGGTTGGAACTCCATGAAAAGCCTATTTTTAGTTCTCATTTTCAAACCTTAGTTTTGGAACAAGCTCTTTAATTGAGAAAGATTATTTTATACTCTGCTTGAGTATTTGTCAAAGAAAATGCTACGAAACCGCAAAAAAATCCTTCGCCGCCAAAATCTGATTACCGTTTGAAATACACTCTCACTCTGATCATTCTTGTGTTGAAATAGCAGTCGTAAGCGGCAGCTTTAGAATCTGTTCAATATTTTGAAAACCCCTGGGCGCACAAGGGATTGGAGCGGAAAGCCCACAGGAAGCGCATCGGCGCTTCCGAGGACTTGGAGCGGAAAGCCCGGTTTGCGGCGTTTTACGCCGCAAATGTGCCCAAATTCCGAATTACAAATGAGTTTTTGAACAGGCCCTTAAACCTATATGCATCACAGGCTTTTGTATTTCGCGCCCTGCAATCCAGCCCCACGGACTTTCGGCACGCTATTTCCC
>JAISES010000199.1 GCA_031263965.1 Prevotella sp.
ACGGGCTTCGCCCCGCTTCCTTTTACGCCCTCTTCGGCGGATGGGTTCCCCGGCTGCGGACAAAGGCCGGAAACCGCAATGCGCCGATAATACGCGTCAGCTCTGCGCCGTGTGCTTTACGTGCGGGGAACCCGTCAGGTGAAAAAGGCGTAAAACGGGATGCCTGTTTGAGCCTGAAAGGCGAGTTCAGCCCGTTTAGCCTTTGAGCCTGCTATGGGTCGCACAGTAAAGCGGGCGCTCAAAGCATTTTTGGTTCCTTTTGCTGCTTAGGGCAAAAGGAACGCAAGCAATCTGCGATTGCGCGCAGGAACTGCTTAGAATAAACGAACATATAACTTGAACGTATAAATTGAATAACCAGATACGGCAATGATTATTTACAGTTTCTTAATTTAGACAAAGTCCTTTCAATTTATTTGGAAGAGCATCCTCCACATAATAAGAACGGGCAAATTGCTTTAAAAAATCAATTGTTCTTTTAGAAGGTACGACAACCTTCTTCTCTTGGCATTTTTCCTGTGTAAAGTCTTTTTTCATAGGCGATTTCCTTTTATAATTTTAGTTTATATAAGAAACGCCGGAACCAGAGCCTTATTGCTTACCTGTCAAGTTTTAACTTTCAACTCATCCGGTCTTTATAATCTTCATAGTTGAATTCCTTATAAACCTCCAGTTGATTATATCTATTCCATAAAGCGATTGCAGGATGCGGTATACCGTTAAACATAGTAGTCTTTACAATAGTATAATGTATCATGTCTTCGAATATAATTTTATCTCCTACTGACAGAGGCTTATCGAAAGACCATTCACCGATAAAATCACCGCTCAGACAACTGTTTCCTCCCATCCGGTAGGTAGGCAATCCTTCTACCGGATCAAAATATGCTCCTCTGATACGGGGCTTATATGGCATTTCCAGGCAATCGGGCATATGGCAGGCGAAAGAAACATCCAGTATTGCCGTTTTTATTCCGCGATTTTCAACAATATCAACCACCGAAGAGACCAAAACGCCGGTATCCCAGGCAAATGCACTTCCCGGCTCCATTATAACCTCCAGGTTAGGGTGCTTGGCTTTAAAGTTTTGCAATAAGCTTATCAGATGCTCTACATCATAATCGCTACGCGTCATCAAATGCCCTCCTCCCATATTAAACCACTTTACCTGATGCAAAAAATGGCCAAACTTTTGTTCTATCACTTCCAGCGTTTTTTCAAGATCGTACGAAGAAGATTCGCAAAGTGTATGGAAATGTAATCCTTCAACTCCATCAGGCAGCTTCTCTCCTAATTGATTTGCCGAAATACCTAAACGTGAACCGGGAGTGGCAGGGTTATACAAATCCGTCTCTACTACCGAATATTCCGGATTGATCCGTAATCCACAAGATACTTTTTTCCCGTACTTCACCGTTTCCGGATAAAATTGTTCATATTGAGATAAGGAGTTAAATGTAATATGGCTGCTATACCGCACGAAAAGAGGAAAATTCTGAGGTGTGTAAGCCGGCGAGAAAGTGTGCGCCGGACTTCCCATTTCTTCGTATGCTAATTGTGCCTCATACACAGAGCTGGCTGTAGAATAAGGAACATACTCGCGGATAACCGGAAAAGATTTCCACATGGCAAAGGCCTTGAAAGCTAGTATAATATTTACACCGGCTCTCACTTTTACCGATTTTATAAGAGAAAGATTCCTCCTGAGCAGTTCTTCTTCCATCACAAAACATGGCGACGGTACTTTATCTATTTCTATCATTGTTTTCTTTTTATACTGCAAAGGTCTGCCAATTTTTAATTAACTCCAATATTCTGCTTAAAAATAATTCGGTATTCTCAGAAACTGTTTAAATTTTAGCGAAAAATATTATTATAGGATCTGATTGTCAATTACTTCCGTCATTGCGAACCTGAAAGGTGAAGCAATCCATAAAAGATTTGCGATAAAACTTAAACAGTTTCTACGATTATCTTGTTAAACATAAAAAAGAGACCCGTATCGGTCTCTCCTCTTTATATTTCTATTGGGTCTCCCAGGTATTTGGGACCTTTTCCGGTAACAATATCGACAAAAACTTTAACTCTGGCAAATAATTCCCTGATTTTAGTCCTGTACGAAAACCTGCCCAATCCAACATCTTTCGCATTATAGCCATATGCCGTCAGGCCGTAATGTTGAGCAAGGAAAACAGCGCGTTCGTTATGAAATTTCTGCGAAACAACTATAAATGAATCCTGTCCGAAGATTTCTTTCATCCGTACTACCGAGTCCAGCGTTCTCAGTCCGGCATAATCGCAATGGATTATACTGTCCGGAATACCCGCTTCTACAAGGGCATCACGCATATCATGAGCCTCATTATAATCTTTCCGGCTATTGTCGCCGCTGACAACAAAGACTTTTACTTTTCCGGCTTCATATAGTTCTTTTGCCGCCTGTATGCGATAAGTGAAATACAAATTCTGCCTGTTACCCAAATATCTGGCCGCACCCAAAACCAAAGCGACTTTCAGGGGAGGAACGCTATCCACCGTATCAAAAACAAAAACTTCTGTATCGCGCGGTATTTTCCAATTAGCAAACGCGACCATCCCCACAACAACAATTAGCGCAAATAAGATTATCCCCAAAGTACGTTTTATTATTTTCTTCGTCCGCCCTATCATCAGATACGTTCAAGAACTTTCTTTATCAGGTCTTCTATCGAGCCTTTATAATTCGCATTCGATTCTCCGGCTAAGCGGTTTGCTATAATGGAACAGACTGTCATGGCGCGGTGTCCCATCAAACGTCCTAACCCAGCCAAAGGAGCGCTTTCCATTTCGTAATTGGTTATCACATCATCCCCGAATTTGAAAGATTCGATGCGGCTATTCAGGTCAGGGTTTGCCAGCGGCATGCGCACATAACGTCCCTGAGGGCCATAGAATCCTATTGCGGAAATAGTCACGCCCTTTATCATATCAGGCCCTATGCGTTCCACTAATTCCTCATCCGCTTTTACTACATAAGGAGCGCAATGTTGGGGGTTCCAGCCTGTATGTTTCTTGAAAGCCGCTTCAAAATCCGGCAAAGAGACTTTATCCCGCCCTTCGTAATAGTTCAGTACGCCATCGAAACCTATCGATTTGGCAGCTATAACATATGACCCTATCGGGCAATGAGGTTGCAATCCGCCGGATGTTCCCACACGTACCATCGTCAATTGCCTGAACTCTTTTTTTACCTCGCGCGTTTCGAAATCCACATTGGCAAGAGCATCCAACTCCGTAATGACTATATCTATGTTGTCAGGACCAATACCATGCGACAAGGCCGTAATGCGTTTTCCTTTGTATGTTCCTGTAATCGTACGGAACTCACGGCTCTGAACTTCGCATTCTATACTATCGAAGAACGAAGCGGTAAGACCAACCCTGTCAGGGTCGCCCATCATTATTATTTTATCAGAAAGTTGTTCCGGTTTTATATGCAGATGAAATGCACTGCCATCACTGTTTATAATAAACTCTGATCCTGGTATTATTCTCATAATTGTTAATTTAAAATATAAACAAAGATATAAGAAACTGTTTGAATTTTAGCAAAAAATATTATTATAGGATAAAAAAAAGACTTCTTAGCTATTTTTTATAGCTCTTTTCAGCATATTTTTCCCTTTTTACTCTTGGTTTAACCCGCTAAACCCGCAAGCGGAAAAACCAAATCCATCCGAAAATACCTATAAAAAAGACTTGCTATAAAATTCAAACTTTTTCTATCAATAATGCGTAATAAATTTGTAAATTGCGGTTTTTCTTATTTAACCTGATTATACTATATTTATGGAAAGAATCAACGCATGTTTTCTGATTATTATATTTCTTTTCTCTGCATGTTCTTCTTCTGATAAACACTTTCTGAAAGATGAGAAGTACAGGATGCAGGTTCACGAACAATTCCTGAAAAGGCAGGAACTGGCTGTAGGGCGTAGTCAGGAACTCTTTGCGGTTTTTGATAAACAGGGCCTTACCACAGAACAGCGCGAAGCTCTCGAATTTCTTTATGCTTACATGCCCCTTTCGGATTTAGCCGATTATAGCGGCGATTACTTTCTAGGCCAGGTGGATGCTGCATTTAATGCCCGTGAGTATTTCGATTGGGGTAAGAAAATCCCTGATGATATATTCCGGCATTTTGTTCTGGTTTACCGTGTAAATAATGAGAATCTCGATACAGCCCGCCAGGTCTTTTTTGAAGAGCTGAAAGACAGGGTGAAAGGCCTTGCCATGGAACAGGCTGTGCTGGAGGTAAATCACTGGTGCCACGAAAAGGTTACGTATCGCGGTACAGACGGCCGCACGTCTTCTCCGCTTGCATTGGCTAAAACCTCATGGGGACGCTGTGGTGAAGAATCTACGTTTACAACGGCTGCATTGCGTGCAGTAGGTATACCCGCCCGCCAATGCTATACCCCCCGATGGGCTCACACCGATGATAATCATGCATGGGTAGAAGCATGGGTGGATGGTAAATGGCATTATATCGGGGCTCGCGAACCGGAACCGGAACTCGATGCGGCATGGTTCTCCGCTCCTGTAAAGCGTGCAATGATGGTGCATACGAATGTTTTCGGGTTGTATAATGGACCTGAGGAAAAGAATGTGCAGACAGAACTGTATT
>JAISES010000334.1 GCA_031263965.1 Prevotella sp.
CTTTTGTTAACTTTTCTTCTTGAATAGCTTTCATATGACACTAATTGTTAATTAATTATGAACACAAAAATACGATTATTTGACACAAAAATATTACATGCGTTTGATCACCCTACCTGGCAGATCAGTTGAAGGATGCTTTACTTAAAGAGCTCAAAGGTTCTGATGGTAAGGAAAAACGAACATTCAAAGACTTTGACTCTTTCATAGACTATTATATTACTCTATGCAGAGAAAGGGTAATACTCAATCCCAAAGGAAGAATCCTAGTAGCTGGAACTATCCGTAATTACCAATCTACGAAGAGTGTGTTAAAGAAATATTCTGCTAATCGTCATGTTAAACTTCGATTTGAATCAATTACAACGGATTTCTACAATGATTTTATTAAATACCTCAATGAAGCAACCCATGCCAGAGGAAAATATAAACCTAATGTAATCGGTAAGTTTATCAAGAATATTAAAGTATTCATGCGATATGCTTATGAAAATGATTTTACCTTCAATGATGATTTTAAGAAACGGGAGTTCAAGGTTTTTAAAGAAAATGTACGGACAATCTACCTAACTCTTGATGAATTAGAAGCCCTTTATAAATTAGATTTATCCGATAAGCCAAGCACAAATCAGAGATAGTTTCTTAATCAGTTGTTATGCAGGACTTATTTAGCCACAAAGGTGTCATAACGTTTTTTTATTCTTGTCGAGCTTTGTATATTTTTGTTTGACTCTTCGATAAATAAAAGGTTTAAAAAGAAATATCTCATTGAACAGTTTTTTATTGTCGTATTCCTGCCTTTTCATTACCTTTGTATACAGGTTCGGCTTAGTTAAATATTAACATGAAATATTAATATGGTTTCTTTCTTTCAAACCCTTTCCAAAAGCATTATTGCTGTTCAGACAAACTCGACGCTAAACAACGATTTCATCCGGCGCCTTACATGGGCTTTCAGCGATGCAACGATGCTTGATTCTGATAAAGTTTCAGGCTTTTTTGTTGGCCCGCGCAGGGAAATGATTACTCCGTGGAGTACCAATGCCGTAGAGATAACCCAGAATATGGGAATTGGAGGTATTGTCCGCATCGAAGAATTCTTCCCTGTAAACAGCAGTAATGCAGGTCATGACCCCATGCTTCAACGTATCTATGACGGACTGGATCAGGATGTGTTTACTATTAACCGTAAACCTGAACCGATCATCGAAATTGATAATATCGAACTGTATAACCAACAGGAAGGACTAGCGCTGAGCAGTGACGAGATTGAATACTTGGACAGTGTAAGCCAAAGATTGGGCCGGAAACTAACCGACAGCGAAGTATTCGGTTTTTCGCAAGTAAACTCAGAACACTGCCGCCATAAGATTTTCAACGGAACATTTATTATAGACGGGGAAGAAAAAGAAAGTTCTCTGTTCAAACTAATCAAAAAAACATCGCAAACCAATCCGAATAAATTGGTTTCTGCATACAAAGACAATGTCGCTTTCAACAAAGGGCCCGAAATAGAACAATTTGCGCCGGCCGAAGGAGACAAGCCAAGTTATTTCGAAGTGAAACCAATCAAATCGGTTATTTCGCTGAAAGCTGAAACGCACAATTTTCCTACCACGGTAGAACCGTTCAATGGTGCAGCCACAGGCTCGGGAGGCGAAATACGTGACCGCTTAGGCGGAGGAAAAGCTTCTTTGCCGATTGCCGGAACAGCCGTTTATATGACAGCTTATCCGCGTACAAAAGCAGGCAACCAATGGGAAGAAACCATGCCCGTACGCCCTTGGCTGTACCAGACACCGGCAGAAATCCTGATCAAAGCATCGAACGGGGCTTCCACATTCGGAAACCATTTCGGACAGCCGTTGATCTGCGGATCGCTGCTTACATTTGAACATCAGGAAAACCAAAAGAAATTTGCTTACGACAAAGTAATCATGCTTGCCGGAGGTGTCGGCTATGCTAACAAGCGCGACGCCCTGAAAGGCGAACCTAAACCGGGTGAAAAGGTTGTGATTCTTGGGGGAGACAACTACCGCATCGGTATGGGTGGCGGAGCGGTATCGTCTGTGGATACAGGACAATTTTCGAGCGGTATAGAACTGAATGCCGTTCAGCGCGCAAATCCCGAAATGCAGAAACGCGCCGCGAATGTAATCCGCGCCTTGTCCGAATCGGAAAACAACCCGATCGTATCTATCCACGACCACGGCGCAGGAGGGCATCTGAATTGTCTATCCGAATTAGTGGAAGCTACAGGTGGGAAAATAGATATATCAAAACTTCCGATCGGCGACCCGACCCTTTCGTCGAAAGAAATTGTAGGAAACGAAAGCCAGGAACGCATGGGATTGCTCATTCCTGCCGATGCTGCGGAGTATATCAAGCGCATAGCAGACCGCGAACGCTCGCCGATGTATGTAGTAGGTGAAACCACAGACGACATGAAGTTCGTATTCGAACAGGCTGACGGAAAACGTCCGATAGACCTGAAACTGGAAGATTTCTTCGGGAAAGCGCCAAAAACTATTATGCGTGACGAGACAATCGAAGAAATATATGCGAATCCCGAATATGAGATTTCCAAACTGGAAGATTATATAAAAAATGTACTTCGACTCGAGGCTGTCGCATGTAAAGATTGGCTGACAAATAAAGTAGACCGTTCCGTAACCGGAAAGGTCGCCCGTCAGCAAACACAGGGAGAAATTCAACTGCCTCTGAGCGACCTTGGCGCTGTTGCTTTGGATTACAAGGGAAGGACAGGCATAGCTACCTCGATAGGCCATGCGCCACAGGCTGCAATGGCCGATCCCGCCGCCGGATCGGTGTTGGCAATTGCCGAATCATTGACAAACATTGTATTTGCTCCGATAGAAGACGGAATAAAGGGTATTTCCCTGAGCGCCAACTGGATGTGGCCATGCAAAAATCCGGGGGAAGATGCACGCCTGTACAAAGCCGTAGAAGCCTGTTCCGATTTTGCCTGCGAACTGGGAATCAATATCCCGACAGGGAAAGACTCATTATCGATGACACAGAAATATGGTGAGGACAAAGTTTACTCACCGGGTACGGTAATTATTTCTGCTGCCGGAGAAGTGAAAAATATCCGCAAGATAGTATCGCCTGCTCTGGCATATATCAAAGGAACTTATCTGTACTATATAGACTTCTCTTTCGACACTTTCAAACTCGGAGGTTCGGCATTTGCCCAAGCTATGAGTAAAATCGGAGAAGAAGCTCCAACGGTAAAAGACAGCGAATATTTCAAAAATGCCTTCAATGCCGTACAGGAACTGATAGACAGGGGACTGGTGCTTGCCGGACATGACATATCGGCAGGAGGATTGATTACGGCAATGTTGGAAATGTGTTTTGCCAATCCGCGGGGGGGTCTTGAAGCCCGCCTGGATAAGCTGCACCATACAGACCTGATCAAAGTATTGTTTTCGGAAAATCCGGGTGTATTGCTCCAGATAAAACACAATCATCTGGCAGAAAAGATTCTTGACGACTACGGCGTCGGCTTCGGTATTATAGCCCGCCCGATAGAAGACCGCAAACTGGTTATCCGGAAAGATACCTTCGTACAGGAGTTTAATATCGACGAATTGCGCGATATATGGTTCGAACCGTCATATCTGCTTGACAGGAAACAATCGGGAGAAAACCATGCAAAAGCCCGTTTCGACAATTATAAGAACCAGCCGCTACAGTTCAATTTCAACCCGTCATTTACCGGCCGATTTGCTCAATACGGCATCAATCCGAACAGGACTGCGCCAACAGGCGTAAAAGCCGCAATCATCCGCGAAAAGGGTACGAACGGAGAGCGTGAAATGGCTTACTCTTTATATCTTGCCGGCTTTGACGTGAAGGATGTACACATGACCGATCTAGCTTCGGGTAGAGAAACATTGGAAGATATCAACCTGATCGTTTTTTGCGGCGGATTCTCAAACTCCGACGTACTGGGTTCGGCAAAAGGATGGGCAGGCAGCTTCATGTTCAACGAAAAAGCGAAAGAAACTCTCCGCAAATACTACGAACGCAAAGACACATTAAGCCTTGGCGTTTGTAACGGCTGCCAGTTGATGATGGAACTGGGACTGGTATATCCCGAACACGAAGCGAAACCAAAAATGGAGCATAACTCATCCCATAAGTTCGAATCTGCTTATGTAAGCGTAGAAATACCGAAAAACAATTCTGTTATGTTCGGCTCGCTTTCGGGTAGTAAACTCGGTATTTGGGTAGCGCATGGCGAAGGACGTTTTTCCATGCCTGAGACAGAGCCGGAATATAACATTGTAGCTAAATATATTTACAGTGAATATCCGGGTAATCCGAACGGTTCGGACTTTAATACCGCGGGGGTAGCTTCGGCAGATGGCCGTCACCTGGCTATCATGCCTCACCTCGAACGCTCGCTCTTCCCCTGGCAGTGCGGACACCATCCTTTCGAGCATCGTAAAGATGATTTTACTCCCTGGATGGAAGCATTCGTCAATGCAAGGGAATGGATTAAGAATGTGAAATAATAATTATCACAACATACTCTCTGTCATCCTGAGGAACGAAGGATCTCGTTTCTCCAAAACAAAATATACACGAGATGCTTCCTTCCGTCAGCATGACAATAACGAAAATAATGTCGCATTAAATTGTTTTCATTACTTATTAATAAGTAAAGATGACTTCAATAATAAAAAAAGAGTGATTAAAAAATCACTCTTTTTTTTATTATCAGAAACTGTTTCTCAGATTTTCTTCTGCTTATTTCACTTTCTCTACAATTGCTTTGAATGCTTCCGGATGATTCATTGCAAGGTCGGCAAGAACTTTACGGTTGATTTCAACACCGTTTTTGTGTAAAGCTCCCATCAGGCGGGAATAAGACATTCCTTCAAGGCGTGCTGCTGCGTTGATACGTTGTATCCACAGCGCACGGAAGTTGCGTTTTTTAGCCCGACGGTCACGGAATGCATAGGTAAGACCTTTTTCCCATGTGTTTTTGGCTACTGTCCAGACGTTCTTTCTAGCTCCGTAATAGCCTCTTGTTAGTTTTAATACTTTTTTTCTGCGGTTGCGTGAAGCAACATGATTGACTGATCTTGGCATAATTTAAATGTTTTGGATGATAGCGGTTCTCTTATCGGAACTCTTTGGTGCATACATCCGGTTAATAAATCTTTTAACTTGCTTTGTCTTAGATAACAATAAACAATTATTTCATTGCTAACAATTGTTTTACAGCTTTTTCATCTGCCTTGTGCACAAGTGTCGCATGAGTAAGATTTCTTTTCTGTTTTTTTGTTTTCTTAGTCAGAATGTGACTTTTGAAAGCATGTTTTCTTTTGATTTTTCCTGATCCGGTAAGGGCGAACCTCTTTTTGGCACCGGAATTAGTCTTCATTTTTGGCATCTCAGTTAATAATTTAATTATTTAAACACGAATAAACGATTTTGTTTATTCTTCTTTTTCTTTTGTTATTTCTTTTTTCTCTTCCTTCGGTTTTGCCGGAGCCGCTTTTACCGGCTGTTTCTTAGGGGAAAGCATCATTATCATTTTTTTCCCTTCAAGGGCAGGCAGCTGATCTACCTTTCCGTAGTCTTCAAGTTCTGTAGCAAAGCGGAGCAATAATACTTCACCTTGTTCTTTGAACAGGATTGAACGCCCTTTGAAGAATACGTATGCTTTTACCTTAGATCCTTCTTCAAGGAAACTCTTTGCATGTTTAAGCTTGAAGTTAAAGTCATGATCATCGGTTTGTGGTCCGAAACGGATCTCTTTTACCACTACTTTTACCGATTTGGCTTTCGCTTCTTTTTGTTTCTTCTTTTGTTGATAAAGAAATTTCTGATAATCAGTAATTCTACAAACAGGAGGATCAGCCGTTGGAGAAATCTCTACTAAATCAAGTTCAAGTTCATCAGCCAGGCGTAATGCTTCATTTATAGAATAAACTCCTTGTTCGACATTATCTCCGACCAGACGGACTTCTCTGGCCCGAATATTTCCATTGATCTTGTGTAATTCTTCTTTCTTTTGATTAAATCTGTTATTTCTCATTCAAAATTTGTTTGAATTCTCCTTTTTTGTTTTAGTTGTTTAATATTTGTTTATCAGCTATATAATAATAAATACTTAGGCTTGATGTTCCCATGCATTCATCATTTTTTCCATTTCTTCATTTAATCGGGCAGCAAAGTTAATAAATTTCATTGAACCTGTATCACCTTCGCCCTGTTTTCTTACCGAAACTTCTTCTGTTTCTGCTTCTTTCTCGCCTACAATGAGCAAATAAGGGATTCTTTTTAACTCATTATCGCGAATTTTTCTTCCTATTTTCTCATTACGGTCATCTACTTGCGAACTGATGCCTTGTTGTTTCAGGTAGCCGGATACTCTATAAGCATAGTCGTTGAATTTCTCACTGATAGGTAATACAACTACCTGATCGGGAGCCAACCACAGCGGGAATTTACCTGCTGTATGTTCAATGAGGACGGCAATGAATCGTTCCATCGAGCCGAATGGGGCACGGTGTATCATAACAGGCCGGTGCTTTTGGTTGTCGGCTCCGGCATATTCCAGCTCGAAGCGTTCGGGCAGGTTATAATCTACCTGAATGGTTCCCAGTTGCCAACGGCGTCCTAACGCATCTTTTACCATGAAATCCAACTTAGGGCCATAGAAAGCCGCTTCGCCAAGTTCCACTTTTGCGGGTAATCCTTTTTCTTCACAGGCTTCAATGATGGAACGTTCCGCTTTTTCCCAGTTTTCGTCGCTACCTATATATTTTTCTCTGTTGCTAGGATCACGCAAGGAAATTTGAGCTTCGAAATTCTCAAAATCCAGAGCCTTAAAGATAATGAATACAATATCCATTACTTTAAGGAATTCTTCTTTCAGTTGCTCCGGTGTACAGAAAATATGCGCATCATCCTGGGTAAACCCGCGTACACGAGTTAATCCGTGAAGCTCACCGCTTTGTTCGTAGCGATATACTGTGCCGAATTCAGCCATGCGCAGAGGCAAATCACGGTACGAACGGGGAACTACTTTGTATATTTCGCAATGATGAGGACAGTTCATTGGCTTCAACAGAAACTCTTCACCTTCTTCCGGAGTGCTTATCGGCTGGAATGAATCCTTGCCGTATTTAGCGTAATGTCCCGAAGTAACATAAAGTAATTTGCTTCCGATATGCGGAGTCATCACTTGCTGATACTCGAACTTCTTCTGAATTTTCTTCAAAAAATCTTCCAGCTTTAAACGTAGTTGCGTTCCGCGAGGCAGCCACAACGGAAGTCCTTTCCCTACATTTTCGGAGAAAGCAAACAGCTCCAGCTCTTTTCCTATTTTGCGGTGGTCGCGTTTTTTCGCTTCTTCGAGCATTATCAGATATTCATCCAACATCTTCTTTTTGGGGAAGGTAATCCCGTAAAGCCGGGTAAGCTGTTTACGCTTTTCGTCGCCACGCCAATATGCTCCGGCGGCGCTAAGTATCTTTACGGCCTTGATGTATGAAGTGTTCGGCAAGTGAGGACCGCGGCACAAGTCGGTAAATACTCCTTGTGTATATGTCGTGATTGTTCCGTCTTCCAGATCGTTGATAAGTTCTACTTTGTAGTTCTCGTGACGGTCTTCAAACATTTTAACAGCGTCGGGTTTGGAGATACTTTGGCGTTTAATTTCTTCTTTGTTGGCTATCAACTCCATCATTTTAGCCTCTATTTTTGCAAAATCGGCATCTTTTACCGGAGTGTCGCCAAAATCTATATCGTAATAGAACCCGTTTTCGATAGCAGGCCCTATACCGAACTTGGCATGCGGGTATAATATTTGTACAGCCTCGGCCATCAAGTGTGCCGATGAATGCCAGTATGCGTGTTTTCCGTCTTCATCTTCCCATTTCAGAAGCTCGATCGTAGCATCCTCATCAATTGGCCGGGTCAGGTCCCGGACTTGTCCGTTTACTTTTGCTGCAAGGACATCTTGCGCCAGACGCGAGCTAATGCTTTCTGCAATTTGCATTGAAGTGGTTCCTTTTTCAAATTCTCGGATGGAACCATCGGGGAATGTAATTTTAATCATTTTTTTTAATATTTAGTTTTGCAACTTCTACAAACAAGCTGCTTTTTGGAACTTGCAAAAATAATCATTTTACAGATTCAAATGATTATTTAAGGGCAAAAAAGTAAACATCTGAGCAATATTGCTTCGTTTCGCGGAAAGAATCTCATTTATTTTGTTTACTTTTACCGTTCTAAGACGGTGTAAACAATCTTAAACGATATATATGAACTTAAAAAGAATACTGTTTTTAATATTTGTTTGTGCGGCGGCTCCAAGTGTCTTTGGAGTAGTAGATGGCAGGCCAGGAATGAAGAATCTGACACAATATGTAGATCCTTATATCGGTACAGGCGATCATGGACATGTTTTCTTAGGAGCGAATGTGCCCTTCGGATTGGTGCAGGCAGGACCTGTTAATTTCTCTACCGGATGGGATTGGTGTTCGGGGTATCACTATTCCGATTCTACTATTATAGGTTTTGGGCATATGCATCTTAGCGGAACGGGCATAGGTGATTTGGGGGATATTTCTCTGATGCCGGCGGTTGGAAGTGTAGTATTGGCAAGAGGGAATCTGAAAGATCCGCAGTCAGGGATATATTCTTTGTTCAGACGGGAGACTGAGAGGGTGAAGCCCGGATATTACGGAGTTCATCTGGACAGATACAATATCGATGTGGAATTGACGGCAACTAAAAGAGTTGGCTTTCATAAATATATTTTCCCAAAATCGAGCGAGGCAAAGGTTGTTATAGACCTGCAACATGGGATAGGATGGGATGCCCCAACGGAGGGGTATCTGGTTCAGGAAAATGATTCGGTCGTTTCGGGTTACCGTTTTTCAAAAGGTTGGGCAAATAACCAGAAAGTCTTTTTTACGGCAGTGTTTTCTAAGCCGATGAAAGGGTTTATAGTATCCGACACAACGGCTGTGCGACAAGGTAATTCCATAAAGTCCCGCCGTGCTTTCGGACAGGCATTATTTGACACTGAAGATAAAGAAACGGTTTTTGTAAAAGTGGCTTTGTCTCCGGTTAGTATCGAGAATGCGAAGCTGAATATGCAGGCAGAGTTGCCGGCATGGAACTTTGAAGAAACGATAGTTGAGGCAGATAGAGCGTGGAATGAAGAACTAAATAAAATCCGGATTGAAACTCCGGATAATAAAATAAAACGTACTTTCTATACGGCATTATATCATACAATGATAGCTCCATCCGAATTTTGCGATGTAAATGGCGATTATTACGGCGCAGACAAGCAGATGCATCGGAATGCGGCATTTAAAAACTATACAACTTTTTCTTTGTGGGATACTTACAGGGCTGCACACCCTTTGATGACAATCATTCATCCCGAAAAAATGAGCGATATTATCAATACGATGCTGACGATCTATCAGCAGCAGGGAAAACTTCCCGTCTGGCATCTGATGGGTTGCGAAACAGATTGTATGGTCGGCAATCCGGGTATTTCGGTTGTTGCCGATGCCATATTGAAAGGCTATGACGGTTTTGATAAAGAGTTAGCATATGAAGCTATGAAAAACTCGGCTATGCTCGATGAAAGAGGGTTGAAATATCTCAAAGAGTATGGTTATATTCCATACGATAAAGAGGAGGAAGGTTTGTCTAAATGTATGGAATATGCTATTGCCGACTGGAGTGTCGCGCAGGTGGCAAAGACGATGGATAGAACAAATGACTATGACTATTTTCTGAATCGCAGTAAGGCGTATGCCCGCTATTTTGATAAAGAAACCGGATTTATGAGAGGGCTTTCTTCCGAAGGAAAATTCCGTACCCCATTTAATCCGTTCGAATCGGTGCATCGGGAAAATGACTATACAGAAGGCAATGCATGGCAATATACGTGGTTAGTGCCTCACGATGTGCAGGGGTTAGTTTCGCTTTTCGGAAGCAAAGAAAAATTTATTCAAAAATTAGACTCCTTGTTTATTGTTGAAGGTTCTCTGGGTAAAGACGCATCACCGGATATAAGCGGATTGATAGGGCAGTATGCTCATGGTAATGAGCCCAGCCACCATATTCTTTATCTGTATCCATATGTAGGGCAACCCTGGAAAACGGCTGATAAAGTGCGCGAAGTATTATCAGGGCTGTATAATGATGAGCCGGCAGGATTGTCGGGTAACGAAGATGTTGGACAGATGTCGGCATGGTATATTCTATCTGCTTTAGGATTTTATCAGGTAGAGCCCGCCGGAGGCAAATATATATTCGGTAGTCCTGTTGTGGATGAGGCAACCGTGAAAGTGGGTAAAGGGAAAAAATTAAAGATCGTAGCCAAAAACAATAGTCCTCAAAATAAATATATACAAGGAGTGACTTTGAATGGGAAGCGATATGATAAATATTATGTCGATTTTAAAGATATAAAAGCCGGCGGTGTTTTAGAATTTCAAATGGGAAACAAACCTTCCGGTAAATGGGGAGTAGAATAAGAAACAGTTTCTAATCGTTTATTTAGTGAAAATCAGAATATATTTGATGTATAATTTGGATAAAAAAATAAATTATCGTAATTTTGTGCGGAATTGAGAGGGAGAGGGGGCCGAGGCTTCCTCTTTTTTACATCATTAGGCTAAAAATGATAACTAAAGAATTAGTAAAGGAAATAGTTGAAAAGTATCTGGAGGGAACGTCCATATTTCTTGTAGATGTATTCGTTAGGCCCGGCAATCTTATCGTTGTCGAGGTCGATAGCGATGCGTCTGTTGGGATTGATGACTGTGTAGGCTTAAGTCGTAATATAGAGTCTCATTTAAATAGGGATGAAGAGGATTTTGAACTGGAAGTAGGTTCGGCCGGTGTTACCTCCCCCTTTAAAATCCCTCGCCAATATAAGAAAAATATTGGGAACGAAGTTGAAATATTGACTAAAAAGGGGCAGAAATTGTCTGGAATCCTTAAGTCTTCCGATGATAATGCTTTTGTGGTTACTGTTTCCAAAATGATAAAACCGGAAGGCGCAAAGAAAAAAGTGGCGGTAGAAGAAGATCTCACTTTCGGTTATGAAGATGTGAAATATACAAAATACATAATAAGATTTAAATAACTAATATGGCTAAGAAAGAAGTTATCAGTTTAATTGATACATT
>JAISES010000359.1 GCA_031263965.1 Prevotella sp.
GGTGGCAAAAAATGTAGATCTGAAGGTCGGAGATGTTAAGTTCAGAGCTGATGAGGCTTGGGGAACTGACTGGGGCGCTCAGACAGCCAGCGATCAGGACTTTCCGTTTGGACTAGGTAAATCGGGTGGAGATAACTTCAAGATTGAAAAAGCCGGTAAATATTTCTTGGCCTTGAATGATCTAACAGGACATTATATTATAATACCTATGACAGATTTGCCTAAATAATAGTAAAACCATATTGTATAGTAGGAGCAGAAATTATTCTGCTCCTACTTTTATTTTATACATATTTAGTCGCTCCTTACGAATCGACATTATCATCCACCGGATGCTATGCGGCCATGAAAGCAACATTTATCCTGCAGGAAAAAAAAACAGTCAAGCCATTTTTCAAAGAGCAGGGAAATGGCTTTTTGCATCCATTTCTTCATATTCCAGGCCATCGCGCTCAATAATGCATTGAGCTGAACATACCTCTCTCCCAACAGATAGTTTCCAGCCATTCTAAAGTCAAACTTAAGCCGTTGCATTACCCTGAACGGTAGTATCGGATAAAACCAGCGGCTCCTGGGAGGATTTTCCATGAAGCTCCACGCTATGGCGGAAGATGATATTGACTCCTGCTTCCCCTATCCGGTGACGGAAGTGTACAAAGTCGCCCGGATCGAATGGAAAGGCATGCTGAAAATAAGATTCCCCGCAAAAGTATTGCATGCAGGGATTCATTACCCAGGCTTTGGCAGACAATGACGGGAGTAACTAATCCTGTAAACATGTCATTAATTTTTATTGATTCCTTATTGTGCAAGTAAGAATATGTTGTTTGTAAATACTCTATTTTATTTACCTTTGTGACTACAATATAATCTTATGCGCATAGATATTATAAGTGTTTTGCCGGAGATGTTTGCCGGATTGATCGACTGCTCTATACTTAAACGGGCACAGGATAAGAAGCTGGTAGGGATACATGTCCATAATCTCAGGGACTACGCAACAAATAAGCACCGGAACGTAGATGATTATCCTTTTGGCGGAGAGGCCGGTATGGTGTTGCAGATTGAGCCGATAGACAATGCCATATCTGCATTAAGACAACAGCGGAATTATGATGAAGTTGTTTATACATCCCCTGATGGAGAAGTTTTTAACCAGAAGATAGCGAATGTTATGTCTTCTTATGAAAATATAATTATTCTTTGTGGACATTATAAAGGTATCGATTACCGTGTGAGGGAGCATTTGATAACCCGCGAAATATCGGTAGGGGACTATGTCTTAACAGGAGGGGAGCTACCTGCGGCAGTGATGGCAGATGCTATTGTCCGCTTGATACCGGGAGCTATCGGTGATGAACAATCGGCCCTTTCCGATTCTTTCCAGGACAATTTGCTGGCGCCGCCGGTTTATACACGCCCTGCTGACTATAAGGGATGGAAAGTGCCCGGTATTTTATTGTCAGGGCATCAGGCTAAAATCGATGAGTGGAAATTGCATCAGGCCATAGAGCGCACAGAGCGTTTACGGCCGGATTTGTTGAGTAAAGAAGAATAAATAAACAGTTCTAAAAATCAGAATGATATAATTGATGCATTGCAAGGCTTATTTTACTACGGAGGTGCCGCGAAGTCTTTTTTTTGATTTAAAGTATTGTTTGAAGAACATTTTATTATATCTTTGTACCCGCTAACGCGATTTAGCCGCGGATGTGGTGTAATTGGTAGCCACGCCAGACTTAGGATCTGGTGCTGAGAGGCGTGGGGGTTCGAGTCCCTTCATCCGCACTAAGCCGAAAGGCAAAACAAAGCAAATCCTTGAAAATCAATTGGTTTTCAAGGATTTTTTTATTCCTTGAATTTTACGAAAACAGCAAAATAATGCATTTTTGAGCATTATTCCATAGCCAATTCGTAGCCAAGAATTATTTTTCAGTTTTGGCTACGAATTGGCTACGAGAATGACTTCAATTCATTGTTATACAATATTTTGCATAGGGTTGGTTTAATGTTAAAAAAGTAATTTTACAACAACAAAAAATCAATTTTATGGAAACAAAAATGACAAAACAACGAAACACTTTTAATGTAGTCTGCTTAATCAGAAAAAACAGAGTGATGAAAAATGGACAAGTCCCTCTATTTATTCGTATTACCGTAAACAGTAATGTTGCCGACATTCCAATTGGTGGCAGTGTAAATCCCTCTCAGTGGAGTCAGGCACAAGGGAAAACAAGAGGTAGTAGTAGAGAAGCACAAGAATTGAATTATAATATTCAATCCGTAAAATCCCGGATTCATCAAATCTTTTGTGACCTTGGGTTAGCCGCTAAGCCTATCACGGCACAGATTATAAAAGATATCTACTTAGGAAACCACAAAAACGAAGAAGATGGTAAAACTCTAGTTGAAGTACACTCCGATCACAATGAACGGTGCAGGCAATTATTAAATATCGAATATGCGAAATCAACCATTTATAAGTTTGACGCCTCGCTGAAATACCTGAAAGAATTTATGGATAAGGAATTAGACATGGAAGATATTCCTCTAAAGAATATTAATGAAGACTTTATCCGCAAATATGAACTGTATCTAAAGGCAGAAAAGGGGTGTGCCAACAATTCTGCGATTAAACATTTGAAAGTCTTTAAGAAGATCATCCGAATAGCAATACTTAATGATTGGTTGCATAAAGACCCGTTTGCTTCAATTAAGTTTCGTCAGGATGAAGTTCATGTAGAATTCTTAACTATGTGTGAACTGGAAACTCTAATTAATAAAGAGATTTCTACAAAGCGACTATCGCAAATCAGGGATGTATTTGTGTTTTGCTCTTTTACGGGATTAGCATTCGTTGATGTAAAGAATCTGAAAGAGGAGCATATTATTAGAAACGGCAACGATGAAGTATGGATTCGCAAGCCTCGTGAAAAAACGAATAATATGTGTAATATCCCTCTATTAAATATTCCGAAGATGTTATTGGAGAAATACAAGGATGATAAAGGATGCCAATTGAAAGGTCAGCTTCTTCCGGTTCCTACAAATCAAAAATATAATACATATTTGAAAGAAACAGCAGACATTTAGGAAAAGGAGGGCAGAAGAGGGCAACAAGAACGTAATCAGCGGATTATAATAACTGTTCTTTTTGGTATTTTGGGAATAAATGCATAAAAAAGCAAAGATGGCGGTGAGTTGAGTTACCAACTCGTTACCTGAGAGGATTTTTTGAATATATATATAATATACTTTTATTCAGCAATTTGCGTAATTTTGCATAGCACCGGATAACTCTAAGTAAACTAAATTTGTAACAAAAAAATCAGAGTTATGGCAAGAAGTACATTCAAGGTTTTGTTTTACCTCAAGAAAAACAATCTGAAAGCAGGTAAAGCCCCGATCATGGGAAGAATCACAGTAAACAGCACTATCGCCCAGTTTAGCTGTAAGCTAAACATCAAGCCCGATCTTTGGAATACCAAAGCAAACCGGGCAGCAGGCAAAAGTCTCGAAGCACAGAAAATCAATCAGAAATTAGACAACATCAAAACCCAAATCGGCAAGCAATATCAAAATATCTGCGATAAAGATAATTTTGTTTCTGCTGAAAAAGTCAAAAATGCTTATCTGGGTTTCGGGGATGAATTTCGCACCTTCTTTTCTATTGCCGATGAGTTTTATGAAAGTTATGCTAAACGGGTCGGTAAAGACCGCACCGAAGGTTCTTACGAACAACTACTAATCAACCGCAGACGGGTAGAAATGTTCCTTCGGGATAAATACAATCTTTCAGACATTCCGATAAAGGAAATAGAACCTCAATTTGTTGAGGATTATTATACTTATCTACTCGAAGAACGAAAGCTTGCAGGCAGTACTTTACTTACTGCCGTTACTAAATTGAAACAGATTATGTTGATAGCCCAGCGAAAAGGGTATATACACGTCAATCCCTTTGCCAGCTTCCGATTCAAAGCACAAACTCGGGATAGAGGTTATCTGACCGAAGACGAACTTCGCCGATTTATGACCGTGGAACTCCGTCGATATAAGCAACGTCAGATTCGGGATATTTTCGTCTTTCAGTCATTTACAGGTTTAGCTTATGCTGATGTTAAGAAATTGACTTTCGATGATATTCAGACTTCTTTTGATGGCGAACTATGGCTGATAGCCAAACGCAAGAAAACCAATGCGACATTCTATGTTAAATTATTGCCTATTGCGAAACAACTGATTGAACAATATCGTCTTGTAGCTAAAAATAATTTTGTATTTCCTGTACCAAGCCACAGCGATAATATGAATCGTTGCTTGCAACGTATAGCCAAATTATGCGGTGTTAATAAGCGAGTTACGTCGCATATGGGGCGCCATACAATGGCAACGACAGTGTGCCTCTCACAAGGTGTACCCATCGAAACGGTCTCTCAGATGCTTGGGCACAGTTGTATTACCACGACACAAATTTATGCCAAAATAACCAACGAAAAGATTAGTAAGGACATGGCGGCATTAACAGATAAGATTGGCGACACCTACCAGCTCGATACTGACAGGGATGAATCAGACTATAGGAATATTAAACGTATTGGTAAAAAACAGAAAGCAATGTTTATCAGAAAGAAAAGAGAGAATAATCCGGTTGATCCCTCCAAATACATCATACGAAGATAAGTGATACAGTTTAGGTATGGTAAAATAAAACGGATTGATTTTTTATAGTCAATCCGTTTCATTGTTATAATTTGTGCAATTTACATTCTCCTACCTCTTTTCTTGGGTTGTATAACCGGTTGCTGTAGCTTTTTTTCTTTCTCTGTTTCTTTTAGATGCGGAAAGCGTTTGTTTTCTTCCCGGGTCATGTCTGACAGGCGAGCTACTATATCTTCCCTCTTGAAGTCTTTACCTAATAAATCGATCCTTTCCGAAAAACGGATGTCATCGTAATAGTTGAGACCTTTAAGTGCCCGGTACGGATTTGTCTGCGGGTATTTCGTTTCGAATGCTGTCAACATCTCTTTCAGCGAAAGGTAGCCGGACAGGTAAGCCATATCTATAAAATCTTTCAGCCGGGTCCCGTTATCACCAATAGCGGATAACTTCATGGCGGCAATATCTTTCAGTCCATACAATCGTATGCCGTCTTCCAGTATCCTTGGCTCCACATCGGGATAGTAATGCCGGATAAAATCCAGTTTTATTCCTTCTACTTCACCTTTAAGGCTATAGCCTTCCAGAAAATCACCTTTAAAAGCATAGTTCTTCTGAAGATATTGTTCCAGTTGTACCGGATTAAATTCATCTGTAGTAAATAAATCCAGGTCGATACTTTTCCGGTGTCCTATCAGTAGAGATAAAGCTGTACCTCCGGCCAGTGCAAAGCCATTGAATGTACTATCATTCATTATTATACTCAAAAAGAAACGGATTGCGAATTAATCAATCTAAAATTTAGAGTAAGCAGGGTCTCTAACTCCGGTTTATATTGTTCTATATTTTCAAAAAAATGGTGAATCGCTTCTCGA
>JAISES010000440.1 GCA_031263965.1 Prevotella sp.
GGAGATCAGTTGTCGATTAATATTTTTAAAACGAATAATAAATTCAGGATAGTATTTAACAGCCTGTATCATTAATGCGGTATAATTAAAAAACACTAAATGAGTGACGCCTGCTTCTATTAATATATCAACAATCAGCTTTTGACGTCTATAAGTAATTTTAATGAACTCATTTACTGTATAGCTATGTTGTTTATCCGTTTTATAAAGATAGCTTTCAAATAATTTGAAAAAATATTCATCGATTACGGCTCTGAACAGATCTTCTTTATTATCAAAATAACGGTACATAGCCCCTCTGGACATACATAATTCCTTTTGCAATACTGATATAGAGGTACTATCATAGCCTTTTTGCATAAATACATCAAAAGCTCTTTTTAATATATATTCTCTATTGTATTTCATATGATAATAATTTTGATTTTAGTTGCCGTACGGAATCCTCATGGTTTTTATTATCATGGACTTTAGCGATTTGACAAAAATCAGGCTTCGTCTCATAATTAACAAGTGAACGATTGTTCACAAAGCAAAAGTCATATTTTATATTGAAATGGTATAATTATTTCAGTTAAAAACATTTAAGGAACTGTTTAAATTTTAGAACCTGTTTGAATTTTACAGCAAATTTTTTTATAGGTATTTTCAGATGGATTTTTTTTTCTTTTTCTCCCGTCATTGCGAGGCGTGCAACGACGGGATAGAAAGAACATATAAATTGAACAATTAGATCCTATAATAATATTTTTCGCTAAAATTCAAACAGTTTCTAAACAAGCTCTCAATTTTTTGTTATAACTTTGCCCCACTAATCGAGGCTATAAACAGCCTCCTTTTTTATGTCGGCAATCAGTGGCATGATAATTGTTTATATGGATAAACAACACTTTATTAATTAACAAGGAAAAGACGATGAACAATGATTTTAAGAAATATGCTACAAAGCATTTAGGATTGAATGGATTGGCTCTGGATAAATATGCGGATATAACCAGTAATTATATATCACCGACCATCATTGAAGAACGTCAGCTAAACGTTGCACAAATGGATGTATTCTCCCGTTTGATGATGGACAGGATCATTTTTCTCGGCACACAAATCGACGATTACACAGCAAACGTTATTCAGGCGCAACTGCTATATCTCGACTCTGCTGATTCGGGGAAAGATATATCTATCTATATAAACTCCCCCGGCGGTTCTGTATATGCCGGTTATGGCATATATGACACTATGCAGTTTATAAACAGCAATGTATCTACTATTTGCACAGGCATGGCGGCTTCCATGGCTGCGGTGCTGCTCGTTGCCGGAGAAAAAGGGAAGCGTTTCGCCCTGAAACACTCTCGCGTAATGATACACCAGCCTCTTGGCGGAGCTCAGGGACAAGCCTCAGACATAGAAATTACCGCGCGGGAAATAGGAAAAATAAAGAAAGAACTTTATACCATTATTTCAGACCATTCGGGGCAACCTTTCGACAGAGTTGAAAAAGATTCCGACCGTGATTACTGGATGACCTCTGCCGAAGCCAAAGACTACGGCATGATAGACGATGTATTTGTGAAAAATAAATAATTTGGATTTCAATATTCCAGGCCTCATATTTCAATGTTTAAAAACAAACCTGAAATATAATCCTGAAACCTGAAATATTGATGTTTTGAAATAATATTAAATGACAAAAAAAACAAGTGGTAGCTATTGCAGTTTCTGCGGGCGAAGCGAAAAGGAAGTGAACTTGCTTATTTCGGGTATATCGGCGGATATATGCGATAGCTGCGCCGAACAGGCACACCAAATTATGCAAGAGAGCTTGGGCGCTAAAAAGAGTTCGCCTCTTGGTATTGATAAATCCAAACTTCCGGATCCCAAACAAATAAAAGAATATCTCGACGGATACGTCATTGGGCAGGATAACGCTAAACGCTATCTGTCTGTAGCTGTATATAATCATTACAAACGATTGTTGCAGGAAAAAGACGACGATATCGAAATTGAAAAATCCAACATTATATTAGTCGGCCCTACCGGAACGGGAAAAACGCTGCTAGCCAGGACAATCGCAAAACTACTGCATGTTCCCTTTGCCATTGTAGACGCCACTGTACTAACAGAGGCCGGGTATGTGGGCGAAGACATTGAAAGTATCCTTACCCGCCTTCTTCAAGCATCCGACTATGATGTTGCCGCTGCCGAACGAGGGATTGTATTTATTGACGAGATCGATAAAATCGCACGAAAAAGCGACAATCCATCTATAACAAGAGATGTTAGCGGAGAAGGAGTGCAGCAAGGCTTATTGAAATTATTGGAAGGTTCCATCGTGAACGTCCCTCCCCAGGGAGGCCGTAAACATCCGGAGCAGAAAATGATAGCAGTAGACACAAAAAATATATTGTTTGTCTGCGGCGGAGCTTTCGACGGTATCGAACGTAAAATAGCCCAGCGCTTAAACACAATGGTAGTAGGCTATACGTCTTCCCAAGACAATACAAGGATAGACCGCGATAACTTATTACAATATGTAGCGCCTCAGGATTTGAAATCATATGGTCTGATTCCCGAAATTATAGGCCGTTTGCCAATACTTACTTATCTGGATACGCTTGACAGAAGTGCACTCCGGAGAATACTGACAGAGCCGAAGAATTCGATTATAAGACAATATGTCAAACTATTTAAAATGGATAATGTTGCTCTTGCATTCGATGATGAAGTATATGAATACATAGTAGATAAAGCCATCGAATACAAGTTGGGCGCCCGCGGGTTACGCTCTATTGTAGAAACTATTATGATGGATGCAATGTTCAATATCCCTTCTTCGAAACAGGCTGAACTGCATGTTGATAAAGAGTATGCCGTTGAGCAATTAGAGAATTCCCAGTTGATTAAACTCAAAAATTCACAATAAGTTTGCTTTTTACAAAAAAATAGCCTGTTTTAAGTTGGAGATTTAAATTTAGGACTTTATCTTCGTAAATATGTAATAGCCTATTTTTGTATAAATATGCCGGACAGAGACAATATACTTACGCATGCATTAAAAAAGCATTTTGGTTTTGATAATTTCAAAGGGAACCAAAAGGCCATCATCCAGAATCTTTTGGATGGGAAGGACTCTTTTGTGTTGATGCCTACAGGTGGGGGAAAGTCGCTTTGCTATCAATTACCGGCATTATTGATGGGTGGCACAGCCGTTATTATATCGCCGCTGATAGCCCTGATGAAAAATCAAGTGGACGCAATGCGCAATTTCAGCGAGGACGACGGTGTGGCTCATTTTATGAACTCATCGCTGAATAAATCAGCGATCGAACAAGTAAAAAGCGACATACTATCCGGTAAAACAAAGTTGCTGTATGTAGCGCCCGAATCTCTGACTAAAGAAGAAAATATTGATTTTCTACGCCAAATTGAAATATCTTTTTACGCCATAGACGAAGCCCATTGTATTTCGGAATGGGGACACGATTTCCGGCCGGAATACAGACGCATACGCCCGATAGTAAACGAAATAGGCAAACATCCGATAATCGCTCTGACAGCGACGGCAACGCCAAAAGTGCAGCTTGACATACAGAAAAACCTGGGGATGACGGATGCTGACGTTTTCAAAGCATCGTTCAATCGTGAGAATCTGTTTTATGAGGTGCGCTCGAAGACAGACAACGTAGATAGAGACATTATAAAATATATAAAATCGCAGGGACACAAGTCCGGAATTATATATTGCCTGAGTCGAAAAACGGTCGAATGGTTTGCTGAAATATTGCAAACAAACGATATTAACGCCTTGCCATACCATGCCGGGCTGGATGCAAATACGCGTTCTGCCAATCAGGATGCATTCCTGATGGAACAAGTGGATGTTATTGTTGCAACAATTGCCTTTGGAATGGGTATAGACAAACCGGATGTAAGGTACGTGATCCACTATGATATACCCAAAAGCCTGGAAGGCTATTATCAGGAAACCGGACGTGCCGGACGTGATGGGGGAGAAGGAAAGTGTATCGCGTTTTATTCGTTCAAAGATTTACAGAAATTAGAAAAATTTATGCAGGGAAAGCCTGTTGCGGAACAAGAAATAGGGAAACAACTCCTTCTTGAAACCGCTGCATACGCCGAGACTGCTTTATGTAGAAAAAAAGTACTCCTTCACTACTTTGGAGAAGAGTATAAAGAGAAAAATTGCGGGAATTGTGACAATTGTGTAAACCCTAAAAGACAAGTGGAAGCTAAAGAATTATTATTGACAGCGCTTGAGGCTGTAGTTGCATTAAAAGAAAAATTTAAAACAGATTATGTTATCAATGTGATCAGAGGTAAAGAAACGGCCGAAATAGAAACGTACAGCCATCAGGAGCTGGAAGTGTTCGGATCGGGAGACGATACCGATGAGGAAACATGGAATGCTGTTATACGTCAAGCTTTAATAGCCGGTTATTTTGACAAAGACATCGAAAATTACGGATTACTCAAAATAACAAAAAAAGGAAAGGATTTTCTGAAAAAGCCCGTGTCTTTCAAGCTATCTACTGCTGATGAAGACATAGATGAGGATGATAATATGGACGATGCCGTAGTAAAAGGCGGCGGCGGTTCAGCTGTCGACCCCGTCTTATTCTCTATAATGAAAGACCTGCGCAAAAAGATGGCTAAAAAACATAATGTTCCGCCATACGTCATATTCCAGGATCCTTCTTTAGAAGCAATGGCGACTATCTATCCTATAACAATGGATGAATTACAAAACATCCCCGGAGTAGGAGCAGGAAAAGCTAAACGATACGGAGCGGAATTTCTCGATATAATAAAGAAGCATGTCGAGGAAAACGAAATAGAGCGTCCGGAGGATTTACGGGTCAGGACTGTTGCCAATAAATCGAAACTGAAGGTCGCCATTGTGCAGGCAATAGACCGCAAAGTAGCATTGGATGACCTGGCCGAATCGAA
>JAISES010000443.1 GCA_031263965.1 Prevotella sp.
GTCGGGGTTCCACCTCTTCCCATTCCGAACAGAGAAGTTAAGACCGATAGCGCCGATGGTACTGCATGTGTGGGAGAGTAGGTAGCTGCCTTTTTTATGAAAACGGAGAGTGATGTAAAATTACTCCCCGTTTTTTTGTTTTTTTGTCTTCATTTCTTTGCTACTCGAAAAAAAGCAATTATCTTTGCCGGAAACTCTGAAAATACAAAAAAAAATGATCACTTAACACTCAAACTACGCTTATGAATTTTTCTATTTTGTCATATAAGAAAAGGTCTATTGTCATTTTATTACTTCTGTTTTGTCTTGGATTAAATTTGTTCCCTCAATCAATAAACAAGGCATTGGAAGACTTTGCTACCATTGAGTCACAAAACCGATTCATTGATAATCTGAACCTTGGAATCGGAGAACAGAATGGTAAAGCCCATAATTTACCTGTAGGAATAAAGAAAATAGTAGGAAATATCCCATTTACTCTTGCTGTCACTGATATCCGTTTGGGTAATAAATATGGAGAATTAACACTTCTGATGAAAATGCGAATCCCCCAAGCCGGCAATGCAGAGGACAAAGAATTGTTATTCGGCGCCACAGATGTTAAGATAACCAGTACCGGCGACTTGGCAGGAGATGTTAAATTGTCTCTCTTAAACAATATCCCTCTTTCTTTAGGTAATTTAGGAAATATCGTTTTTAAAGGCAATCTGAATAGTAATACCGGAAGGGCGGAATCCAACACATACGTATCCCTTGACTGTAATGGCAATTTCAAAGAGCTATCCTTAGATGCTGATATCGTATTGAATCCTAATACATTTGTATCCGTGTCGGATAAAGATGAACCTGTGACAAGCAGTTTCAAGACTGTTATTCAAGACTGGAATGACCTCATTGCCGAGGTCTCACTTCCTGCTTTCGAAATAAAAGGGGCAGCGGGGTTTGAGTTCAGTCTTTCGAGGGCTACATTAGACCTGAGCGATCTGAAAAATCCACTGTCATTTACTCCCGACCCTCAATATTTTAGTGAATACTTTACTTTACCTGATCCCAATTTATGGCGGGGTCTGTATATTGACCGGTTTACATTAACCTTTCCGGAACAGTTTAAGCATAAACAATCTGAAACAAGAATCACACTGGAAGCATCACATTTGCTGATAGATGAAAATGGTATTACGTGTAGTATCATAGAGAAAAATCTCTTATCGCTGGATGCCGGAGATGCTTCGGGATGGGGATTCTCTGTAGAGAGTTTCCGTTTGTCATTATTAGCAAATAACATTAAGGGTTTCGGCTTTGGCGGACAGATAAATATACCCATTTCGGCGAAAAGCCAGTCGTGTAACTATGAAGCATACATATCTAATAATGAATATCTTTTCAACGTCGGTTTAGGTAAAAATCTCTCTTTTGATATATTCGGGCAATCGGAAATGCATCTGGATACGACTTCCTACCTGTTAATGCAGGTCAGGGACAAGCGTTTTACTCCCAAGCTCGTTTTAAATGGTTCGATGGCCATAGATAAAGATGGATTAAAAATGGAACAGGTTATTTTCCGGAAACTGGCATTTGCTACGGAATCCCCCTGTTTCTCTGTGGAATCCGTCGAATACGGCGGAGAGATCAACCTGAATAATTTTCCGGTTACAGTCAGTGATATCCGTTTCAGAACGGAAAATGACCAGGTTTCATTAGGCTTTGATATCAAAGTCAATTTGATGCAGGAAAAAATGGCTGCAGGCGGGCGTCTGGAATTGACTTCACTATATAGGAATGGATCGTGGGAATTTCAAGGCGTAAATATCCAGGCAATAAAGCTTGAAAATACACAACTTGCAGGATTCAGTCTGGATGGTGAAATCCGGATTGAAAAAAATCATCCGATTTATGGCAATTATTTCGGCGGACAAATACAGGCTACGTTTGGAGCTTTATCAACAGGCTTGAAGGTTGGAGTTACCTCCATCTTTGGCACCAAAGACTACCGTTACTGGTACGTGGAAGGGCAAGCCGAATTTCCGGGAATGGGAATACAGATAGGCCCTGTATCTTTAGTCGGGTTTACCGGAGGAGCTTATTACAGGATGTCTCCTACCGGGAAATCCGGACTTCAAGCATACGCTCCGGACGATAAAGTATCCTTAGGATTGAAAGCCGGGGTTGCATTCAGCGTAGGGAGCAAACTGGCCTTAAATGGAGATGCTCTTTTCGAAATGAATTTCTTATCTTCAGGAGGAATAAAGAATATCCGCTTCTATGGAAGTGCGCAGTTTATGTCGCCACTTGAAATGACCGGCAAACTGGTGGCATTAACTGATATGCATAAAACAGCGCAGTCAAAAATAGGCAATGTAAGTAATAGCCTCTGTGACAAACTGCCGGGCAATATGTCCGGATCGGATATAACTAAAAGCATATTGCCGAATCTTAATCTTTCAGGAAGTATCAATGCCTATATGACGATGGATTTTGATTTTCCCGCAAAGACTTTCGATGCCGATTTCAGGGTTATGATTCATGCGCCGGGAGGAATATTACGGGGCGCCGGGAATAATAATGAGGCTGGCTGGGCAAAGCTTTACTGTTCTCCACAGACCTGGTATGTGCATGTAGGTACACCGACCAATCCGGTAGGGCTTAAGCTTGGACTGGGTGGATTCTCTCTAAGCTCAGAATCCTATTTTATGCTGGGCGATAAACTCGAAAATCCAACAGTGCCGGAAGAAGTTATCAATATACTCGGAATCACTCCACAGCAGGCGGATTATATGAAATATCCCGACATCATGGAGGGAGGTAAAGGCGTCGCTTTCGGTTCCCGCTTCTCATTCGATACCGGCGATTTGACATTCCTTATCCTCTATGCACGCTTTATGTCGGGAGTAGGTTTTGATATTATGCTTCGCGATATGAGTAATTATGCCTGCGAAGGAAGTATTACCCCTGTCGGTCTGGGTGGCTGGTACGCCAATGGACAATGTTATGCCTACCTGCAGGGAGAGCTTGGCGTCAAAATACGGCTACTGTTTATCAACAAGAAAATTACAGTCATCAAAGGTTCAACAGCAGCATTGTTACAGGCACGTTTGCCTAATCCGACGTGGATTGGCGGACAACTTGCCGTCCGCTTAAATGTATTGGGAGGTCTTATCAATGCCAATATGAAAATGAAAATGAGCTTTGGGAATGACTGTAAACTTGTCGCTCTCAATGGAGATATTTCGCCGCTGGATATGCCTTTGATTGCCGATCTGACTCCGTATAATAAAGATACGGATGTAGATGTCTTTCTATCTCCACAAGCAACATTCAATATGCCTTTGGGTGAATCTTTTGATATCGAAGATGAGAATGGGAATGTTAAATCCTATCGGATAAAGCTTGCCGACTTTTATATAACAGACGATAAAAATCAAAAGGTTGAAGGAAAAATAAAGCTGAATAAAACCAGTGATGCTGCAACTTTTGAATCAAAAGAAATATTGCCTCCCTATAATGATATGAAAGTATTCGTATCTGTAAATTTTGAAGAATATAAAGGAGGAAGCTGGTCGGCGGTTTCACAAAACGGAAATATCGCACGAGAATCTAAGGAAGCCTCTTTCAAGACGGGTGGTGCACCCAATTATATTCCACTTACTAATATAGAGTATTGCTATCCTGTTGTCGGACAGAGAAATTTATTCAAGTCGGAATCTACAACAGGATACGTCCAATTGAAAAGAGGACAAAGTTATCTGTTCCCGGAAAACTTTAACTATACAGCTTTACTTAACGCAAAGAGTGGCGCTTCGCTAAATGCTACATTCAGGTACAGCAGTTCCGATTCACGCATCAATTATGCTTTACCTGATGTTGGAAACAGGACAGACTATGAGCTTGTATTTGCCGCATCGACAGGAGAACATACGCAACAAACGGCGGAAGTGCGAAAAACAACCAATACGCTTTCAGATGGTGATGGAGAATCTTTCTCTATCGACTATATGCAGCAGGCTGCACAAAAAATTACAAAAGACGGTATCCTGGAAGTATTGAAATACAGCTTTCGGACAAGCCAGTACAATACTTTCGGACAAAAATTAGCGGCATTGCAGTTAGAACCGGGTTCTCGTTATGTAAATACGGATGTACGCTCACTGCTCCTGATGTCGAAGGATAGCTACGAAGCTTTTGATGATGCAGAACTTGTGGGTAACGATTATACGGCAGGAGCGCCTCTGATATCTGCCGAAGCGATCATGGATAACGATTACTATGTGAAAGATATTGCACCTTTAGTCTATAATTGGTATCCGCTTACAGGTATCTCTATTACCGGTCGGGACGTGAATGTGTACGGCGTCCCTCCGTCCAGGGCTTTCCCGCTGTATGACGGATACCTGAGCTACATCTCCGGAAATACCTTTAATAATTTTATGTCGAAGATACTTCCGTTTGTATATGAGCTGCCATACTATTATAGCAAGGATTATTACGAATTGAGAACGAAAGCGGTAAATGCTTTCGACAGGGGGATTGACATGCGTCCATTGCTTCCATTAATAAACAGTCACTTCCTGTTTATCCGGCAGGGGAACTATAAAACGAATTTCCGTTATAATCTGCCGGGAGGAAAAGCAGGAACGGCCAGGCAGATGGACTATATAAATACGCTCGACTGGAGATAAATATCTTATACACTTAAAACGACAGAATAATGAAAAAAATAATTATATACCTTTTGCTGTTGCAGCTTGTACTCTGTAATGCTGTTTTATCGGCTCAGGAGCAGGAACAGGAGGTGATGTCCAAAGAAAATATACGTGCCGGAGGCTTTGTCACGAATGATAATCAGATAAAACTTCGCTGGTCTCCAGCCAACACAAGGGCGTGGTCTGAAGGGAATAAATACGGATATACAGTGAAACGCTATACGGTAATGGTTGATAACCAATGGCAGGAAAAACCGGATGAGATAATACTGACAGAAAACTTGAAACCTCAGCCGCTGGCCGAATGGGAAGCGTATGCAAATCAGTCGGACTATGCAGCCGTTATAGCACAGGCGCTATATGGCGAAGATTTTGAACTGAGCGCTTCCGGGAGCAACGATATTGGCAGTATTATTAATCAGGCAAATGAACTGGAACAGCGTTTCTCCACTTCGGTTTTTATGGCCGAATATGATTATAAAGCGGCTATGCTGGCCGGTTGGGCATGGACAGACAGTACGGTAAAAGAAAATGAACGGTATTTATACCGTATTTACCTGAACCGGCCGGAAAAATTACAGGGAGATACTGCTGCGGTTTATGTTGGAATGGAAGATAAAAAAGAGCTTCCCCAACCCATCGGGTTAAATGCTGTGTTTGGCGACCGGGCTGCAATACTTTCCTGGAATTATACTTTATTATCGGGCAACTACCATTCATACCATGTTGAACGAAAAAGCGGACAGGAATCTTTCCGCAGGATAACGGATCTGCCGGTTACCGCTTTGAACAACGAAATGAGAGAAGCGTTCTACACCGACAGCCTGCCTGCCAACGATGTTCTATACACTTACCGGATAGCCGGATTAACAAGCTTCGACGAAACCGGCCCGTATAGTGAGGAGGTTAGCGGAAAAGGCGAAAAAACGCTCACCTGCATCCCTCATATTTATAGCGGAGATTTCATAGATAAAGATTATGCAAAGATTTACTGGGAGTTTGAATGTGAAGACAGTAGCTTGATAAATAAATTCAGTCTGTCGGCAGCCGAAGATATAGATGGAGAATATCGGCCTTTATATCAGCCTCAGACCGACAATATCCCGTTAGATAAACGAGAGTTGGAATTTCCCTTAACCCACGCCCGCGCCTATGTTAAATTAAAAGCCGAAACCCGCGATGGACGCCAAACAGAATCTTTCCCGTTTTTGCTGCGGCAGATAGATTCCATACCTCCCGCTGTTCCTGCCGGACTGAAGGCCGAGATCGATACTGCGGGTATAGCCCGTTTATCGTGGGATGCGAATTTGGAACCGGATTTTCTGGCTTACCGTATCCTGCGCTCGTTTACCGAAAAGGGAGAGAAATCTTCGATAACTCCCGAATTTATTGAACAAAATTATTATGCAGATACGCTTTCCCTCGATTTGGGTAATCCGTATGTCTATTATAGCCTGACGGCTATCGATGAGCGTTATAACGAATCTGCGCCCTCTCTGCCGGTCAAAGTAGCCAAGCCCAATAACAAAACCCCGGACGAGCCGGTCATTACCGGATATCAGCTATCTGAAAACAAAATTACTGTCCAATGGATAACCGATCCGAAGCAGCCGGACGTAAGCTATAAACTGGTTCGTACAAGCGCTGACAATCCTGTATATTCCAAAACAGTATTTTCGGGCGATTTCAAAGCAAACACTTATACGGATGAAGTCCCTGTGTCGGGACGCTACCGTTATAGCCTGATCGCTTATGGGGCAGGAGGGAAGAAATCGTTTTCACCGCAAGCGCTGGAAATTGACATTGCAGCCAATACGCCACCTGATGAGATTTCGGGCTTGACTTCCTATGCCGATGCCGACAAAGGCTATATCGAGTTATCGTGGAAAAAACACGAGAAAGCAAAACTGTACCGGATATATAAAGCCGCCGAAAATGAGAAGACAACACTGTGGAAAGAACTGACATTGACTGAAACACGAGTTACAGATGAGACAGTTTCACCGGGGAATAGCTATACATATACTGTTTTATATGTAACGGATGAGGGTAGATCTTCGAAAGTGAAAACAATAACTGTAAATTATTAATGGCTTACTTAACACAGAACACAGATGAGAAAAATATTATTCCTTATTTTATTGATATGCCATATAACCGGATTATACTCTCAAGCTCCGGTTGGAACCTATGAGGTTTATTTTATTGGCTGGTTAAGGGGAGAAGATAATCACCATTGTGGAAACGCGTATGTAACCATGACTTTAAATAATGAGACCATATACATATTTAATGCTACATATGAACAATATTCCGCTCCTCAATATTTTGATAAGAATAGTACAATAATTACTTTCAACGCTGATAAAAATCTCACTAAGCTATTTTTTTCAGCTAGAAGGCGTATCGAAAGTGAATGCCGTGGCACCACGCATTATAATGCCGGAAGTATAAGCTACGGATTAAATGATCCCTGTTATACATTAGCCTTTCAATTTTCCGATTTTCAGAATGAAGAAGATGGTGATGGACTATGGAGTTCATCGTTCACGCTGTATATAAGACCTATATTAAAGATTGTTGACAGTGATCCGTCCAAAAACTTTCTTTCCTCAGAAGACAGGGTTACCATTCACTCACATTCCCATTTTAAATATGGAGAATATAATTGGCAATATCGTATAAATGGTTCA
>JAISES010000495.1 GCA_031263965.1 Prevotella sp.
ATTGAGAAATTTCAAATTAGGGATTGGAGGTGTAGTTACATATAAAAACACCAAACTCCCGCAAACACTTGCCCATACAACTGTCGAACAAATTGTATTAGAGACAGATGCTCCATTCCTTCCTCCAGTTCCATACAGAGGTAAAAGAAACGAACCCCTCTATATCATAGAAACTGCGACGAAAATAGCCTCAGTTTATAATTTATCTTTTGATGAAATAACGCATATTACCAAGAAAAACACGTATGAACTATTTAAAAAGATTTGTACGTGAAAACATTTGCGATTATAATTTTTTTCGTATTTTGCGCTCGTTTTTGAAAGAGAGAAACATACCTTTTGGAGAGATGCTCGAGCGGTTGAAGAGGCACGCCTGGAAAGCGTGTATGCGCCTAAAGCGTATCGCGGGTTCGAATCCCGCTTTCTCCGCAATTCTTACTGGAATATAAATAAAAACAACAATAGAAAAGAAAATTATTAATCTTTAAAATTAGACACACGATGAAAAAGTTATTTGCTAAAGCATTCTTGGGTTTGTGCGCCCTTGGAACATCTACTCTCCTTTTTGCACAAGAAGCCACAGAACAAGTGATTGAAAGTGGCGTGCATCATCAATTGAAAATCAAGTTCATAGAAGGTAGCGCCAGTTTCATGGGAGCTATCGCTATTATATTGATTTTAGGGTTGGGATTCTGCTTGGAGAGAGTTATTTACCTGAATCTGGCTGAAATAAACCCGAACAAACTGTTGAAGGGAATTGAAGATGCTCTTGACAAGGGGAATGTAGAAGAAGCTAAAGCAATTGCACGCGACACCAGAGGACCTATAGCTTCTATTTTGTATCAGGGACTTCTGAGAGTAGACCAGGGTGTCGATATCGTTGAAAAATCAGTTATTTCATATGGCGGCGTGCAGAGCGGGTTGTTGGAAAAGAATCTTTCTTGGATCACATTGTTTATCGCGGTTGCCCCGTCCGTAGGATTTATGGGTACGGTAATCGGGATGATCATGGCCTTCGATAATATCGAAAGAGTAGGAGATATCAGCCCGACGGTTGTAGCCGGTGGTATGAAAGTGGCCTTGATCACGACTGTTGCCGGTTTGGTCGTTGCTTTGGTTCTGCAAGTATTTTACAATTATCTGTTGAGTAAGCTGGAGTCTATTCTGAACCAAATGGAAGATGCATCTATCACTTTGATTGATATGGTGCTGAAATACAATTATAAATACAACAAATAATTGAATCATGGCTGTTACTAAAATAAGAAAATTTTCCAGTTGGGTACTGGTGGCTTGCACCATTATCATGCTGGTAGTCGTAGTGGTATTCTTTTTGGGGGGAGACAATGAGCCTTACAACGGACAGTGGAATCCCAAATATACTGATGCGCTACTATACTGGACGTATGCCCTGTTTGGCATGACGCTTGTAGCCATCCTATGTTTTGTTATCCTTCAATTTGCAAATAATTTGAAAGCTGACCCTAAAAAAGCTCTATCCGGTTTAGGTATCATAGTCTTGTTCGCAGTCATGTTTCTGGGAACGTATGCTATTGGAGATGGCGCGCCTATGCAGAGTTTAAACAAGCCGGACTTGGAAGCCTATAATACACCTTTTTGGTTGAAATTGACAGATATGTTTCTTTTTTCAATCTACATCATGTCTTTTTTGACCATTATGGGAGTAGTCGTGGGTAGTGTAAAAAGAATTTGGGAAAAATAAATTTAGAGAAAAGTTATGCCAAGAAAGAAGAGAACTGTGCCGCAGGTGAACTCTACATCAACGGCCGATATTGCTTTCATGATGCTTCTGTTCTTCCTCTTGACCTCGTCAATGGATACAGACAGGGGGTTGCCAAGACGACTGCCGCCGCCTGTCCCGAAAGACCAGAAAAACGTGGATGTGAATATCAAGAAAAGAAATATACTGGTGGTACTCATAAACAGTACTAATCAGATACTCTGTGGAGATACCTATATTCAATTAAACCAGTTGAAAGACAGAGTCAAAGAGTTTATTGAAAATCCAACAAACAATGAACACATGCCTGAACTGATTGAAGTAGACGTTCCTTATTTTGGAGCCCGTAAGGTGTCGAAAAATCACGTTATCTCCCTGCAAAACAATCGAGATACTTCCTATCAGGCTTATATCGATGTGCAGAATGAGATTGCTGCAGCGTATAACGAATTAAGAGATGATATTTCCCTGCAAAAGTTCGGACGGAAATTTGCAGACTTGGATGAAGAACAACAAAAGGCCGTTCAGATAATCTATCCGCAAAAGATATCAGAGGCTGAGCCTAAAAATTATGGAGGAGTTAAATAATGGGAAAGTTTGGAGGTGGAGGAAAACGCGAAGTGCCCCAGCCAAATATGGCATCTTTGTCTGACCTTGTGTTTACTTTCTTGTTCTTCGTTATGATGGTAACATCCATGCGTGAAGTAACACTGAAAGTGACCTTCAGGGCTCCGCAAGCAACCGAGTTGCAGAAATTAGAGAAAAAATCACTCATTACGTTTATATACGTGGGTGAACCTACACAAGAGTTTAGAGCCAAGATGGGTTCTACAACACGTGTGCAATTGAATGATGCGTTTGCCGAAATATCGGAGATTCAGGATTACATCGCACAGGAAAAGTCGAGTATGAAAGAAGAAGACCAACCATTCATGACCGTCTCTATAAAAGCGGACAGGGAAACTAAAATGGGAATCATTTCCGACATAAAACAGTCGTTGCGTGAAGCATATGCGCTTAAAATCAGCTATTCTGCCCTAGGTAGAGTTAGTAGATAGCAGTGTGCGTACGAGCATATAGAAATAGAGGCCGGCAGAACTTGATTTCGCCGGCCTCTATGTTTGTCTGTCTCCCACCTTCCCCTTATTATTAAAAACGTAGTCATAAAAAAACATTTCGGGCTGTATTGCCGTGTATAAATTCATGTATCTTTGCTACTTGACAGAGTTTATTGGAAATGACTAAAGAAGGAGAGCTTATCCGGTTTATTGATGTGAAAGAAGTTCTTCGGGAGAAAGCCCCTAGACTTGCCTCGAAACTGCCTCGCTTTGTGGTAAACTACTTAATCCATATAATTCATCAGGAGGAAGTGAATAGTATTTTGAATCACTACCGTGACAAGGATGGGGTGGATTTAATGGCGGAACTTATCCATTATTTTGATATAACACTGAGCCTTACCGGCGAAGAAAATATCCGCCGGGAAGGACGTTATATATATGCCTCTAATCATCCGTTAGGAGGTCTTGACGGGGTTTGCCTGTCTTATGTACTTGGAAATTATTATAGCGGCAGTATCCGCTACCTGGTGAATGAC
>JAISES010000011.1 GCA_031263965.1 Prevotella sp.
ATCCGTTTCTTGATATGTAGCTCCAATATAAGATATTTCTTTTCCCAAAAATGCAAAAAAAGCAATATACAAATCTTTGGTTTTCTCGGTCAGGTATCTACTGTATTGATATGTCCCATCTGCATCTTGGTACCAATCCATTCCCGTAGGGTCGATTATTCGCATCGGCTTGTTTCCCACCCACGCATAAGGTGACCACGCATAATAGTTTTCGGCATGAGGGTCAGGAGTAGGTGTACGAGGTATTACCGGATCATAAAACCGTGCACCACTGTCATACATATTCATCCCATTTCTAGCATCCAGTTCCTTCCCATTATATTTATACGGTTGGGTACTTGTTCCCGTTGCATCTGCAAAAGATGTCCCGAAAGGGTAATACTGTGTACTCTGAACTACCGATGCCGCTGCATCGGTCACTATCCGGTTGTTGCCCAGATGGTCGTTGATGTAAAAGTAATAATTTCCGCTTTCATAATAACCGCCATTCACTAAAACTCTTTTCAGTGTGCCGTTCTCATAAATATTGTCTCATATACCTCGCACAGCATAAACTGGCGGGGTATCCCTTTTTATAGCGGATTAGAATTCGAACTTTAATCACTTCGGGATATATTATCCCCAAGAATAATGCATTTATAAAACTATACCTGATCTAATAAATATCCCTATTACTATTGCAGAAATAATAAATATACCTATAGAGGTAAATATGTAAGTCAATACAATCTTACCTTCCCGTGATGAATATTTTTCCATAATCTTTAAATGTTTATTATTGAAGAAAATAGAAAAATAATTTAAAACAACAGAGGGGATATATAATTGAATACCAACTGAAAATATCTTGTCAACCAAAGTATCAGGCATTATTAGTTTTAATTCAAAGGTATAAACATAACCCATGAAATAATAACTTATCCAACCTATTATTGTTGCAAAATTTAAGGCCGTTATTACTGATAAAAATAATAGATTATCCCAGATAAGATCCTTATTACGGATATTTCGATTTTTCGATTTTGTTTTATGAAGAGCGTCTGCCCATATCATTTCGTATATATTTCCCATAATCATTTATATTGTTTCCATCGATTTATCATTGCTTCCTGCTCTTTCTCGTTTTGGTATTCTCTATACCATCTAACCCAAGCATCGCCACCGAAACGTACCCCTAGAAAACGGCCTACATCCATTGATAAACGAAGACCGCCATAGATAGCGACAACTTCTCCGACTACAGGTACTTTTGAGCTAGGGGCATTTGTAAATTTAAGAACTGCTGATTCTATTATCGTCGCAAGTCCAGCTGCAGTATCAGTATAGTCTAAAGGATTTGTAGAGCCATTTACGATATTATAAGTTCCCGTAACTATCATAGTACCATTACTAAGATGCCCTATTCCTTTTAGTGTCTTAGACCATCTAATGTAATCTTTAGCCAACAAGGATCTAGGTTTTAATGAATTTGGCCCTTTATATAAAGATTTAATTAATCCGTCCGAAGCTTTATAATTAAAATGGTCATGAAACAAATCGCTGTATACTGATGTAACATCCATTCCGAACCCCACAACTCCGCCAAATGTTCCCCACACGTCAACATCCCTAGCAGATAGATGAATAGCATCTGTTTTCCCATCATTTATATGCTCCACAACTACACCATCTACACTTACTATATCTGTTGGTGGAGTCACAGAACTACCTATTATACTGTATCCTCTGATTCTATCTTTTCTATCTAATTCAGCATTTACTTCATCATCGCCATATTTCCGCATTCCTGTTGGATCAGTAAACTTTATTGGATTATTTTCAACATAAACATAAGGCGACCAACTATACGACATTTCCGCCATTGGATCAACCGTAGTAAACCTGAAATCATCCTTCCACCTTGCCGAATAATCATACATATTCAGCCCGTTTCTAGCATCCAGTTCTTTGCCATTGTACTTATATGGTTGGGTACTTGTTCCTGATGCATCGGCAAAAGAAGTCCCGAAAGGGTAATACTGCGTGCTCTGAACTATCGATGCCGCTGCATCGGCTACAATCCGGTTATTGCCCAGATGGTCGTTGATGTAAAAGTAATAATTTCCTGATTCATAATAACCACCATCGACCAATATTCTTTTCAAGGCGTTGTTTTCGTAAATAATATTGCCTACGTAGTCTGTCGTCTGGGATTGTGTCAATGCAGCTGTGTTAATGGTTGATCCGATAACAGGAGTAGTGCTGTAATTCGGGTTCCACTTCTGTACGGCCTTTAGCTTTTGTCCCGATGCCGAATAAGTGTATTCATTACGCCCTTCGGTGGTTTTATTCTTTATATCCACTATTTGAGGCAGGTTCAGGCTGTTGTACTGGATTTGTGAGATACCCTTGTTCAGGTCTTGTGTCATAGCCCCGTTTTTGTTATACGTATATTCAGTAGTTGCATTGCTGTAATTCTTAAAGTCCATCGAAGTATTCAGGGCTATATCGGCTGCGGCATCACTTACGGCCTTCATCTGGTTGCCTGTATAGTTCATCGTCAGGTTATCTATCATTCCGTAAGTTGCAGCGGCAGTCAGTCCGTAACGTTGCAGGGTCAGCATATTGCCGTGCTTGTCGTAACTGTAGGCGGTATTGAAATTGCCATCCCCTGTATAAGTCGCTGCTTTCAGTCTTGACAGATTATCGTAAGAGAAATTATAAGTCCTCGTTTTGCCTGCCTGTCCCCACTGCATCCGGCTGATATTACCATTGTAAGTATAAGCCAATGTTTCATTGAAATGGGCGTTGACTATACTGTTCGTCCACGACCTGATATTATAGGCATAGGTGGTATTTAAGTTGTCATTCCCGCCTTTCTTGTTTGTCTTGAGTCGGCCCAGTTCGTCGTAGGTATTTTCTGCAAGGGTTGTCACCGGTTTCACGGTCGTGCCGTCTAGTAGCTGGTGGATGGTCTTTAGCAGGCGTCCCGCATGGTCGTAGCTGTAGGCATAGATTTCATATTGGGTGTTCTTGCCGGGAACCTGGTGGACATGTTTCCTTTTTACCGGTTGCCCCAAGAAATTATAAGCAATATACTCTTTTTCTGTTCCTGCCAAATGGTTGTTGCCCTTGGTTTGGATTAGCCTTGCCCGGTCATCGTAATACATTACCGAGTAGAGGTAGGTTGGAGCTATTGTGCCGTCAGGATTCATCTGGGCGGTAAGCGTTCCGGTAAGCATCCCTTTGTTCTTATACTTGTTGGCTTCGGTATAGTCAGTGCCATACCATGTTCCGTAACCTGATTCGGTAGTATATTGCGTGTCGGCGGTATTGGGGATGCCATTGTATCCGAGAAAGTCGTAGTTGTCGTAATAATTGGCAGAGAGAATGACCGGAGTGCTGACAAAGGTCTTGGCGGTACCGTCCACATGAATGCTATACGACTTGTAGCTGCCTGTGGTTGAAAACACACCCTTTACCACCTTATTGCTTACGCTGATGGTATCCTTGCATACACCTGTCAATACAATCCTTCCAAATACATCGGGGATGGTGAATGTCCATTCTCTCGGACTCTTGTTGTATTGCTCTCCGTCCTGTGTAAAGATCAACCGGTCGGCTTTGTCATAGACATAATAAATCCAGTCACATCCCGGAAGCTTCTTGGCGATGCAGCGGTTGCGGTGGTCGTATTTATACTGGTAGGCCAGTTCGTCAAGCTTGGCCTGTGTTATTCCTTCATCCTGTATCTTCGGGGGAAGGACATAGCACTGAAGGCCGAAGTCGTTATAGACATAGTAGGTGTCATGATTTACGTTGTTCTCAATCTGACGGGTGAGGACTACCTGACCAAGCTTGTCTTTGAACTCGTAGGAGGTGTTGCCGTCTTCGTCAGCCACTTTGGTGACATACAATGCGCCGGTGGTATAATTATTGTTTGTTGTCAGGGTAGGCGCCTGATTGGTGCCTCCTGCTTTGTATAATACGCAGTTCAGAGTGGCATCGCCTGCCAGATTGCTCCTGTAAGCGGTTTTTACGGCCTTGCTGTTGTTCTGCCAGTCGGCGCCGGGCCCGTACTGTTTGATGGTACGGTTTAGCGGGGCAGCTTCGTACTCGGGCATGGAATAAGGTTTCCGGTCGTTGCCGTTGCTGATTACGGCATTGGTCTTTATCGTAGCCGGATTGACATAAGCTCCATTGTTACCACTGATAAGTGCAGGCAGCCATGTGTTCGATTCCCGCCCTAAGCCATCATATTCCTGCAAAATGACAAGGTCTTTGAAGGAGGGGCTAATCCCATGCTGTATAGTTTGTACGGGGCGCCCCAATCCATCGAAGTAAGTGACATTGATCATCTCGTTGACTGCGTTGTCAGAGATGGCGCTTTCGGCTATGCGGGAGATTCTTTTAACAATCGAGTTTTCATTATTACTAAGCGAAAACGATATACCGGAATTAGACGCTATCTCTACCAAACCGGCTTGGGAATAAGCCGTTTTCCCATTACATACGACAGCCACGCGGAAATAAGTATTGATACTCAATATACCGGGCGAGTAGGTTGTATTTGCAGCCCCATTAATATTGTCATATAGGATTCCATCGGTGCTTTTCTGCCATTGATAGCTTATGCCTGAAGTCCCTCCTCCTGTAATTCCGGAAACAGTCAATGTGACAGTGGCACTTCCCGTATTCACATTCTGTAAAGCAGGGGATATAGTTCCTCCAAAGAAATCGGAAATAGCGCTTCCGTTTGTTGTATAATTGATTGTTGCGACAGGAGTATACAATATTACACCTGAACTTGCGGTTACTTTCACACGGTATTGATATGTGCCGTCTGTACTGCCGGTGGGATGATTGAAATATTCCCTGTTTTCTCCCGCTATATCAGACCAATTGCTGCCAACAAGTTTTTGCCATTGCAAGGAAGAAGCCTCAATAGCATTATAGTGAAGCAATGGCAGGAGGGAAAAAGCATCAGAATTTTGATTAAGAGGCGTTATTGTACCCGGGTTAGGAGCGGGTTTTACCAATACAGAGGCAGAATTGCTAACTATTTCTTCTCCTCCTATTTTATTGACGACTCTGTATGTATAATAAATATCATTTATTCCTGTATTAGTCAATGTTCGTGTGAGAGTTCTTCCATTTGCAATATATGTCCATTCGCTCTCATCAGGAGTTCGTTCTTCCCATTGAAGGCTTCCGCTAGAGAGTACGTCTAAATTTAAACGGAATGATTCTCCTGATTTAATCGTAGTACTGGATGGTGAAATATTTCCTTTTGCATCATTTTTACAGAATTGTGTAATATAAAGTGTAAACTCACCACTGGCATATTCTTGTTTGCCTCGCATTATTGTGTAAAATATTTTATACTGAGAGTTTAACTCTGAGTCCGTATTGTTTACCGGAAATTTAAGATCTAATTCAAATTCACGATAATAAAATCCATTACTATATTCATAATCGGGATCACTTAACTGAGACATTCCTGTGATTGTAAATTTAATATCATCCCCATACACTTTAAATATAGAGAATTTAAAATTGCTCTCGGATGGAAAATCTTCATCATCTGTTTTATATAATAATTCTAAGCTTTTATACCCACCAGGAAAATCTAATTCTAAGTCGAATGTTCTCTCGGATACAAATTGGGCATTCGCAGGTAAGGAATATTCCATTATCAGCATAAATACTAAAAAGGATATGTAATATTTTATTGTATTCATAACTAAGAAAGTTTAGTTTTTATTTAATTGGGACGGAAGCGATAAGAATAATTTTCTATGATATTCCCTTGCTCGTCTTTTACTGTTGTCAGTCGATCCTGAGCATCATATTCATAATAGGTTTTACATCCCGCAGGATTAGTGGCTGAGGTTATTCCGGCGTGGCTCTTGTATGTTGCCACACTTACCATAGAGCCTGATAGCAGGGAAGCCCCTTTCAGCTGTGTCCATAAATTATTTATTTCTGCATCTGTCGGAATGCCTGAACTCAGGCTGTTGATTTTCGTCGCTCCTAATACTCCTTCCACTTGACTATAGCTTGCATTTTCAATTATCGCAATTACATATTTATTTGCATACCCCCACAAATAAGTACTTTTCATTCCATCACGGCTTGTAGTTTGGCGTAACCTTCCTTCAGCGCTATATTCGTATTTCATTTCAGTTTCAAGTTCTGCGGCGTTTACTTCGGTAGAACGCGGCGGATCGAAGATTTTAGATTTGATCTCCGTAACAGCGTAGTTTAAATTGCTACCTGTGCCTGTCCGTGTATATAAATAATCGGTGCGGGAAATAAGTTCTTCTTGGCTGTTATCTGTCCTTTTCAAACGTGTTTCTTCCCTTACCGGAAAAGATAAAAAATTATTTTTTGTAAGATCGTAATATCCTCCAATATTTTCATCCGGATATCTTGTAACAGAGATATGACGGCTGCCGTCACTCTGAAGCTTGCTTGTCTTACTCAGTCTTCCATAACCATTGTATTCATAATCGGTTTGCTCTGCAATACCGGAACGGGTTATGACGGTTTTTACCAACGGACGGGATTCTATAGGAATTTTCTTAACATATATCAAGTCGCCGGAACGCGCATCATACTCTTGGCAGTCAGGATCTTTACTGTTTTCATACCAATAGAAATAATCTGTTTTTTCCACCAGTTGAGCGGTATTATCATAATGGCTGATTTCTTTTGGTTTTCCCCGGTACATGTGCATAGACATTGGTTCCATCAGTAAATTATTTACATAATCACGCATATCGGATGAATAATTGAGCCCATTATCGCTTCCTGTTGTAGATATTTTCATATTGTAAGCATTATTTGAATTGGTATAACTGTCATCAATTTCATAAATACTTGGCATAACATCCGGAGTTGTCTGATAGTTACTATACTTATATATTGTATAGGACCCGTCTGAATTTGTTTCTTTTACTTCAGAATATTCAATATGGGTTTTGTCGTAAGCAGAAGGAAAATTACTTTCATCTGCCAGATTAATAAGTCCATTAAAGGTTATCGACCCCGATGAGTAATGCCCCTTGCGCCTACCCGTTATTCTATATTGAATTTTGTAACGTGGAGATTTAAGAAGAATGCCGGAACTCTGAGAACCATTACTTTCTGTATATGTATATTGTTTTTGTCCTACAAGCGTATGTGTTGATCCGTTCAGATCATAATCTTTTATCGATTTCAGACGTACACCTCCTGTTGTTCCGGCATTATTACCTGCAATACTTATAAGACGAGGATAAAAAGGTTTTTCATTATTGGTTGAAACATTGTTTCTTGCAATCTCTTTAGAGTAAGTATGCGGCTCATATTCAAATACTGTCTTCCCTCCTGTTGGGTAGGATATGCTTTCTAACATACCTTTTTTAGCCATAGAAAAATCAGGATAACGGCTTGTTCCTGTTATGGTTTCATTGTATGAATAATCTATACTGCTTGTTGGGATATATAGATCTTTTGTATTTGCCTTTCCGTTATAAAATCCCCAGTGATCGACCCCCCATGTAACGCCTTTTCTATTGTTGGGAAATGCTCCCGAATTTGAATCTATATAACTGAATTTGTAATTACCGAGAGGTGTTCCCAATGAAGTTAGAAAAGGGGTTTTATCATTGTTCTGCCCATATGTGGTATAATTAAAAGAATATGTTTTATCGGTACCGTTCCCATCTTTATCTATATTTATACTTTGGACTACAGAAACAGTCTCCTTATCTACATATGATAATGAAATGACGGTTCTGTTTCTTACGTCTGAATCAGAATAACTTGCATCTTCTTTAATTTTTATGGAACTGAGATAATATGGATAATAAGTGGTGATTGAAATCCCTCCGCCCTGGGTCGTTATTCCCGGTTGGCGTTCGGAATAACTTACATTATTTGCACGGGGATTAAAAGTCATGATTTGTGTTCCTTTTTGATAATTGAAGATTACTTCTCTGCCGTCAGGAGCAAAGATTTTTGTGAGGTACCATGTCATTTTCATTGGAATATCGTACTCGTTAAACATTAAATATTCATTTTTTTCCAATGCTTTAAATTGATATCTCAATCCATCTCCTGTAATGATATAAATGGTCTGAAGTTTGTCTTGCTCATAGAGCTTGTCTCCCGGAATATTGGTAGGTACTCCAAACTGGACATTTTCCCACCAATCTTTATTTGTATTCAGATTTGTATATGTTATAACCTTATATTCATTAGCGGGAGCGGATGTATTATAACAGGTTACATTCTCTCCATAACCGACAAATGAACCTGAATGCCCCATAAAACTGAAGTGAAAAATATCCGGATCATTCTCGACTTCAGCCCAGTCAGTAATAGTTACAAGATTATTTCCGGGAATAAGCCACTCACTTAATAAAAGTATCCCTGCGCTATTAAATTCTGACATTTGACGGCAGAAATATCCAAAATAATCGACGTATCCTTCTTCCTCCGCATCAGCATGCCGAATATTTCTATCATCAGGAAATCCTTGAATGTCTCGTGTTATTGTGCCGCCGATATTTAAATACCATCCTATTCCGGCAATACCTACCGCTCTGTTTGGCATATAACCGCTGGAAGCATAATTTAAACTAACAGGTATGGTAAAATCTTTATCTTTATATTCAAAAACAGGAATGGATGCACCGACAGTGCCTGTATAAAGATTACCGGGAGAACCGCCATATTTTATGAAAGACCATGTTTGATTTGTTGGGATCATAAATGAAGGAATATCGATCCCTTCGGGTATTCCTTGACCTGAGACAGATACCTGAATCCTTAAAATTAAGAATAAGAACAAGCTTATTTTAATAATTATTTTTTTCATTGTATGTATATCTTTTGATTTACTTTTTGATAATTATCTCATTAACAAATACACTATTTGCCGTAATCCGTAGGACATAATTCTTCGGATGCAGGTTCGAGCAATCGATCATTTCGGTATATGTACCTTTTACCTTCTGTTGTGCCTTGATCTTCTTTACCGGAAGGCCTTCGATTGAGTACAGTTCAAATGACACCTTGGCATCCTGTTTGAGTTCATACTCCAGATTCATCTGCGATTCCACAGGATTCGGATAAATCTTACAGGTCATCATGTTTTCCAGCGTAACTGTTTTTGCTGTTGTATTATCTTTGTCTGTATCATTATCTTCTGTCTCTTTAAATAGCTCATCCAACAATGCAAGGTTGTCAGGGTCTGTATCCAGATACAGGTGATCCTGCGGGGGAAAGAAGAAAGCTGTTGAGAAAATCTCACTGTTGTCTGCTTGTTTGGTACTCCTTATCGTTTCAAAGACAGGATAACGATAGCCTTTGCTGTACCAACGGCAGGTTTCTAACTGTATACCCGTATTTTGAGGTTCTGTTGTTGTTCCTGTATTCTCCGGATTCTGTGTATAGGCTGACTTATCCAATATGGTTTGAATAGTCTTTACCCTGAGTACCGGACTTAAGGTATCTCCCGTAGGTAGGAGCATCTTTCCGTAAGCATCGGCTGTGGTTATCATTTGTCCCTGGGACTGCATATCCACTGTCGAGGAATAGAGCCCTTTGGACTTGTAATCCGAAACGACTGTTTGTCCATAGTTCAACGGAAAAGTCATCAAGGTCATCGGGGAGGTGTATTCTAGTTTGACAGCCGGGTTCTCATGCCCCAGTTGCAACAGGGAATCGTTTGTCAGGCGGTAATAGTACATAGTATTATGTTCTGTGCCTGTTACCAATTCATTCTCTTGTACATCCTTCTTTAAGAAATGCATATCACCCATAATATAGACAGAATCATTCAACAATGGAGGTAGGCTGTAAGTCAAAGTATATTCGTCATTGATGGTCTTTACTTTACTGAAGTCCCACAATTTATTCTCTCCGGCTTCATCCGGATTGACATATTCGACCTGCTGCTTGATTAACACATCGCCGGGCCGGTAATGGTTATGCAGGGTGTTCAGCTGTCCGAGAGCAGGCAATACGAAACCTGCGGACATTAAGAGGGTTAATGTAATTGTTTTCATAGGACTGGGCATTAATACTTTTTACTTGTTAGACTTGATTTATTGACCTTTTGTTATATATGCTGTTTGATTTCAGGTTAAAATTAAACAAATTTTAGATAATATGGTTATTGTCCGGATATGTTTAATAACATATGGATAATTTTGGAGAATATAAAGTACGGCTCTTTGGGTTGTTCGTGAAACAAAGAAACGCCTTTGCCGAGAATGATAGGAATATAAGTTATCTGCATTTCGTCTACCAAATCGGCAGCCCCCGCTCGCGCAGACTTGTAGTCTGTGTGTTGCTCAGCAAAAAAAGGATTGTTCTTCGAACAAGATACGGACAAATGTCTGCGCTGGCGGGGGGCAATGGATTGCTTCGGGTAAATCCTCGCAATGACGGGAGAAAAAGAATAAAATCCATCTAAAAATACCTGTAAAAATTTGCTATATAATTCAAACAGTTACTAAGCCATTTTACAGGTTTATCGCAGATAACAGAATACCGGTATTGCCTCCTGCAAAAAAGGAAGAGAATTCCAACGGCAAGTGTGCCGGTATGGCTGTTTGCTTTTCCGGCGTACGCGACAGCGAACTGGAAGCAAAAATAATCAGTGAAGG
>JAISES010000030.1 GCA_031263965.1 Prevotella sp.
GATGTAGTGGCATACAACGCATTGCAGGAAGAAGCAAAAGCCAGAATTGGAAAATACATTAATAAAGTAGAATTACTTCCGGCTAAAGATCTGGGCGATAAAACTTTTGGAGTTATAAATCTTTCCGTTGCGGATATCCGCACAGAAGGTGAATTTTCAGCAGAAATGGCTACTCAGGCTATACTTGGCACTCCTGTACGAGTACTGCAAAAAGACGGATGGTATAGAATACAGACTCCTGACGGATATATCGGATGGACACAATCATCTTCATTCAGCCCCATGACTCAAGAAGAAGCAACAGCATGGAACAAAGCCCCAAAAGTAGTTTTTACGGATTATTTCGGCTTTTCATATCAGTCTCCCGATAAAAACAGCCAACATGTATCTGATTTGGCAGCAACAAATATGCTGAAACTGGAAGGAGAAAAAAACGGTTTCTACAAAGTCTCCTACCCCGATGGACGCATTGCTTACGTCATTAAAGAACAATGCATGCCTTTTAACAAATGGCTGATATCCAAAGAAATTATCGGCGAGAGTTTTGTTGATGAGGCTTATAAACTGATGGGGATACCTTATGTTTGGGGCGGAACATCCGTAAAAGGCATGGACTGTAGCGGCCTGACTAAAACAGTCCTGCTGATGCATGGCGTTATCCTTATGCGCGATGCATCGCAGCAAGCCTATACCGGAATCCCCGTAGACATCAGCAACGGATACGACAATCTAAAGGTCGGGGATCTTATGTTTTTCGGTAAAAAAGCAGGGGACAATAAAAAAGAAAGAGTTCGTCATGTGGCCTTCTATGCCGGCAACAAGAAATTTATTCATGCATCCGGCTGTGTACGGGTCAATAGTCTGGATCCGGCAAGCCCTGATTATGATGAAGGAAACGCAAAAGAATTTATAAGGGCAATAAGAGTAATCGGCGCTATCGACAAAGAAGGCGCCAATATATGGTCGGTTAAAGGAAACCCATTCTATAAACAATAAAAAAACAGTCAATATGTCTCAGTCAAGACGTACATTTATCAAAGCTGCCTCTATTGCAGCAATAGGCGCCGGAATAACTTCCGTAAATCCATTAAGTTTATTCGCTCAGAACAATAAAAAAACCATTTCTTTAAACGGCGGAAAAATGAAGTTGAGTTTTAAGCCTTACGATCTCCAGCTACGCCATGTATTTACTATAGCCAATTCCTCCCGGACAACAACACCGGTTGTTTTGACTGAAATCGTATATGATGGTATAACCGGATACGGAGAGGCATCCCTTCCCCCATATCTGGGAGAAACGCAGGCATCTGTACTGGAGTTTCTGAAGAAAGTAAATCTGGAACAATTTTCCAGCCCGTTCGAGCTTGACGACATACTTACCTATGTAGATAAAATAGCCGAAAACAATACGGCAGCCAAGGCGTCTGTAGATATAGCCCTGCACGATCTGGCCGGCAAGATAATGGAGCAACCCTGGTATAAAATATGGGGACTTAATAAAGAGAATACTCCTGACACGACTTTTACAATCGGTATAGATACAGAAGAAGTCGTAAAACAAAAAACACGGGAAGCTGCTCCGCTTTATAATATACTCAAAGTAAAGCTGGGACGGGATAATGATAAACAGATGATCGAAGCCATCAGGACTGTTACAGACAAACCTATAGCCATAGACGCCAATCAGGGATGGAAAGATAAACATCAGGCCTTAGATATGATTTACTGGCTGAAAGAGCGCGGTATAGTGATGATAGAACAACCTATGCCAAAATATAATCTGGAAGACGCAGCCTGGGTAACAGAGCGCAGTCCTCTACCTGTGTTTGCAGACGAATCGTTCCAAAGGCTGTCCGATGTATTACGGCTGAAAGGAGCATTTACCGGAATCAACATAAAGCTTATGAAATGTACAGGAATGCGTGAAGCCTGGAAAATGCTCACCGTAGCGCGTGCAGTAAATATGAACGTAATGATAGGGTGTATGACTGAAACTTCATGCGCCATTTCTGCTGCTGCCCAGTTATCTCCGGTTGTGGACTGGGCTGATCTCGATGGCAACCTGCTTATCAGTAATGATTGTTTTTCCGGGGCCGCAGTTGTAAACGGTAAAATACAATTAAGTGATGCGCCGGGAACAGGAATAAGGAAGATATGATAACGGAATAATTACTAAGAGATTACTCTTTTATTCTATTTTATCCTATCTTTGCATGATTTTTAAAATCTAACCATAAAAGTATATGATACTACTCGCTGAAAGCGGATCTACAAAAACGGAATGGTGTCTGGTAGACAGAAGCGGCATCGTAGAGCACTTTTTATCAGATGGTATTAATCCTTTTTTTCAAACAAGAAAAGAGATAAGCAGACTCGTACGGTTGCAACTACCTCCTGTTTTCTTCAAAACAAAATTCAACAATATATACTTTTACGGGGCCGGATGTTCCTCTCTGGAAAAGAAGAATGTAGTCAAAGCGTCACTGGAAGCTCAATTTAAAACACCGGCAATTATAGAGAGTGACCTTCTGGGGTCTGCCCGCGCTTTATTTCAAAACGAAGCAGGTATTGCCTGCATTTTAGGAACAGGGTCAAACTCTTGTTTTTTTGACGGAGAGAACATTGTGAAAAATGTCAAATCGCTAGGGTATATATTGGGTGACGAAGGCAGTGGAGCTTCGCTCGGGAAGTTCTTTTTGTCGGATTGCTTAAAAGGGCTGGCGCCCCAGGAATTAATCGGCCCGTTCTATAAAAAATATAAGATAGATCCCGATGAAATAATGGATTATATATATTCCAAGCCTTTTCCTAATAAACTGCTATCTGTATTATCGTTCTTTTTATATGAATATCTGGAGCATCCATATGTAAATAACTTAGTGCGGCGTAATTTGAGATCTTTCTTTGAAAGAAACATCTTACAATACGAATGCGCCGAATATCCGATCCGATTTGTTGGGTCGGTAGCAAAAATGTATTCATTTATATTGAGGGAAACAGCTCAGGAGCTGGGAATCTATATCGATGTCATAATAGAGAACCCAATCAAAGGACTGATAGAATATCATCGTGAAAACGGACACCTGTAGAATATTTATTCCTGATATTTAACTGCTGTTGAGCAGCCGGTACACGACAAGGATATCGTTTTCCTTGTTCCTGTCATGCGTCAGCCTTGAATTTCTCTTTCCCGTCATTGCGAGGGTTTACCTGAAGCAATCCATCTATATTTTCGGGCAGTCACAAAGGACTACCCCTACCGTTAACCGGCCAATTTCCGGATTACTTTGCCTTTCAGGCTCGCAATGACGGGAGTAACTGACAATCAAATCCTATAATAATATTTTCCGCTAAAATTTAAACAGGTTCTTAACCATGCTGTAAATGTACTGTGTTGTAAGGGCGTGAATATTAAAAAAAGAAAAAATATGGGGATGGCAGGGGAATTCGGGAATCTTTACTTACCTTTGCCGGAAATTTTGGTGTCGCGATTCCGTATCTTCGGAAAAGTGATGAAAAGGGAATCAGGTGTAACTCCTGAACAGACCCGCTGCTGTAAGCTCTTTTCAGTTAACGGTTAACAGTTGTCAGTTAACAATGTTGCTGAAAAAGTTTTTGAACAATACTCAATACCACTGATTGACAGTCATCAGTCATCAGTTATCAGTCATCAAATCATTTTTGTTCACTGTTAACTGCTCACTGT
>JAISES010000259.1 GCA_031263965.1 Prevotella sp.
TTGACTCCGCCTTCAGTTGATGTCAAAAAGAAAAAATACTGTCGTTTCAAGAAAAACGGCATTAAGTATATCGATTACAAAGATCCTGAATTTTTGAAGAAATTCCTTAACGAGCAAGGAAAAATACTTCCCCGCCGTATCACAGGGACATCTCTTAAATTCCAACGTCGTATAGCGCAAGCTGTGAAAAGAGCCCGTCATCTGGCGTTGCTTCCTTATGTAACAGACTTAATGAAATAAAAAAGGAGGAAATAGTTATGCAAGTTATATTAAAAAAAGACATCCTTAACCTGGGGTATAAAGATGAAATAGTAACTGTGAAAGACGGTTACGGACGTAACTACCTTATTCCTCAAGGTAAAGCTGTGATAGCATCAGAGTCTGCAAAGAAAGTGATGGCTGAAAACCTGAAACAACGCGCGCACAAACTTGAGAAAATCAAAAAAGATGCTCAGGAATTGGCTGCTAAGATGGAAGGCATATCTCTTACTATCGGTGCAAAAACCAGCTCTACAGGTACTATCTTTGGTTCGGTGACTAATATTCAAATAGCAGAAGCTCTTGAAAAACTGGGCTACAATGTAGACCGGAAAGTTATCCTCATCAAAGATGCAGTAAAAGAAGTAGGAAGCTACAAAGCTGTCGCTAAACTTCACAAAGAAGTTTCTGTTGAAATTCCTTTCGAAGTGGTATCGGAATAAAAAATATCCGGCAAAATTATAAAGAAGGATTGCTCAAAAGGCAGTCCTTCTTTATTTGTTTTTGTCCGTTTCGGATACACTATCGATAAATATTATACAATTACAAACAAAATAAATAATTTCTATATCCGATTGTTTGTCAATAAGCTATTAGTAATCAGAATATAGGGATTGGCATAACATAAAGAAAGGTCTTTTTTAAAGTTAATTTCATTAGAAATCACTAACTTCGTAAGGCTTTAAGTTCTATAAAATAATGATTGTCGTATCTGATTGTTCTATTTTTCCCGTCATTGCGAGGGTTTACCCGAAGCAATCCTGTGACTTCCCCCTAGGGGCAGGGCTGTTAAGTGCTATATGGTTCTATTATTATAAAACACAGAGTAAAAGGAGTTTAAAAGAGTTTTTATAAAAGAATAGTTTTATATTTTTATCTGAAAATAGTATTTCATATTATCCTGAAAAATAATGAAATAAAGAACTCCTCTTACTCCTTTTACTCTGTGTTTAAAATCAGGACTTAACAGCCCTGCCTTTTTGGGAGGTATGGGGTGGGGGCACTGGATTGCTTCACCGCAAGCGGTTCGCAATGACGGAGTAACTGACCCTATAAACACGTCATTAATTTTATTGAGTACTTAAAACATTAGTTATCAGAATCGTTTCGAACTTTAACTTGTTATAAATAATAAACATAATATACTTATAATATGAAGATTGGATTTGTAGGATTAGGTAAAATGGGCGGTAAAATGGTAGAACGCCTGCTGAATAATGGACATGAAGTAGTAGTGTACAACCTGACACAAAAAGAAATAGATGAAGCAGTCGCGAAGGGCGCTATTCCGGCCTCAGGCTTAAAAGACTTAGTGGGTAAATTGGACGGACGCAAGCTTGTCTGGCTGATGGTTCCGGCAGGAAAACCTGTGGAAGAGAACATTGCTGAACTACTTGCATTGCTTAATCCGAACGACATAATCGTCGACGGGGGAAACAGCTATTGGCGAGAAACTGTAGCACGTGGGAAGAAAGTAAAAGAAAAAGGAGTGCATTATATTGACTGCGGAACCAGCGGTGGCGTATGGGGCCTTCAAAACGGCTACTGCCTGATGTACGGAGGTGATAAAGAAGCCTGCGATTTTGGAGAGCCTGTATTTAAGAGCCTGGCTCCCGAAAACGGTTATATGCGTTGCGGAGAAAGCGGTGCGGGGCACATGGTGAAAATGGTTCACAACGGTATCGAATATGGTATGATGCAAGCTTATGCCGAAGGTTTCGAAATAATGAAAAATTCTCCGTACGATGTGGATCTGGAAAAAGTTTCGCGCGTATGGATGCAAGGCTCTGTTGTACGTTCATGGTTATTGGAATTGATAGGAAACGCTCTTGAAGGAAATGTAAATCTGGATGGTATTAAAGATTACGTAGCCGACAGCGGCGAAGGGCGCTGGACGGTGCAGACTGCTATGGACTTCGATGTGCCTGCACATGTAATCACAGCTTCTTTATTCACCAGATTCGAATCGAGACAAGAATCATCTTATGCAATGAAACTGCTTGCCGCTATGAGAAATCAATTTGGCGGGCACGAAATCAAAAAAGATTGATCCCCCTGAATCCCCAAATATGATGAATACTAATTTAATCCTCCCCTTGGGGAGAAATAGAGAAGCCGGATGAAACAAAAAACAATAAAAAACCTGGCTCTGGTTATCTTCGGAGCCTCTGGTGATTTAACCTACAGGAAGCTGATTCCGGCTGTGTTCGATCTGTACAAACAGCAATCGCTCCCTGATAATTTTGCTGTATTGGGCGTAGCCCGAAGTCCTTTTACTGACGATTCTTTCCGTGAGAAAATGAAAGATGGCATCAGGCAATTCGCCACAGCAAAAGACATTGCTGATGACGAGTTAGTTTCCTTTAGCCGGAAACTTCATTACCTGTCAATAAATACGGACGAAGGAAAGGAATATTCCAAACTGAAAGAAAGGTTGGAGCTACTTGACAAAGAAGAAAATACAGACGGAAACTACATTTTCTATTTGTCCACACCTCCTGCACTATATCCGCTTATACCTAAATTCCTTGCTGAACAGGGACTGAACAAGGAGGAGGATAATTTCAGACGCATCATAATAGAGAAACCTTTCGGGACGGATCTGAAGTCGGCTATAGACCTCAACAATTCATTACGGGAAAGTTACGGGGAAGATCAGATATATCGTATCGACCATTATCTGGGTAAAGAAACCGTGCAAAACATGTTAGTTACCCGATTTGCAAACGGAATATACGAACCTCTATGGAACCGGAATTATATATCCCACATCGAAATCACTGCTGCCGAGAGTCTTGGAGTAGAGAATCGCGGAAGTTACTATGATCATTCGGGAGCATTGCGCGATATGGTGCAAAACCATTTATTGCAATTAGTAGCTCTGGTAGCAATGGAGCCGCCGATGTCGATAGATTCTGTTTCTATACGGAACGAAAAATTGAAAGTTTTTCAGGCTCTCCGCCCAATGTCCGACGACGATCTGTTTAAGAATGTTATCCGCGGACAGTATACAGCGGCCAATATAAAAGGCAAGTATGCGAAAGGTTATCGGGAAGAAAAAGATGTAAACCCTGACTCACGGACAGAAACTTACGCGGCAATGAAGTTATTTATAGACAACTGGCGCTGGAGCGGCGTACCGTTCTATATACGAACAGGGAAAAGATTGCCTACCCGGGTTTCGGAAGTCGTTATTCACTTCAAACCTGCGCCACAGAAGTTATTCCCCGAAAGCGCCGGTTTAAGTAATGAGGAAAACCAACTTGTTATTCGCATACAACCGGACGAAGGCATATTGCTCAAGACTAAAATGAAAGTTCCGGGAAACGGATATCAAGTAAAGAATGTGAATATGGATTTCCATTATTCCCAACTGCAAGACACTTACCTGCCCGAAGCCTATGAACGCCTTTTACTGGATTGTATGGCAGGCGACTCTACGCTTTACATCAGAGGTGATGCATTGGAGACCACATGGAAATTTGTACAGCCCTTACTCGATTTCTGGGATAAAAACCCTGACGCCCCATTACATGGCTATCCGGCAGGATCATGGGGCCCCAGCTGTGCAGACAACCTGATTGAAGGAGAAAAACTAACTTGGAGGTATCCGTGTAAAAATCTGTCGGACGACGGCATATATTGTGAATTATGATAAAAGAAGAAGTAAAGGTATTTAAAGACCCGGAAGCCTTAGCTCAGGGTTTTAC